>CALKMX010000093.1 GCA_938091675.1 uncultured Opitutales bacterium | reverse complement strand
AGAAAAGGAACCCGATAAATATTCTCATTGTGAGAGTTGAATGATACAAATTAGCCAGAATCGAGCAATCAGAAAGGATTAGGCTCGCCCCCAATTTCTTAATCTCCTAATCCAGAATCTGTATAAGATGGAAGACGATCCGTTATTTCGCAGAACCCGGCAGCACGCTGAAAAGCGCTTAGTCTTCCATTCCGGACAGAGTGATTCCGCCAGGCTGGAACTGATCAAGGAGTTTGTACGCTTGGAAAGAGAGATGCTCCAAAGATACCATTTGAAGGGTGACTCCGGTCTTCGTCTGACCCGTGCAAGATCGATTATCATCGATGTACTCATTCAAAATTTATTTGATTATGCCCTGCGGGTGGCAGAGGAAAGCCTGGTAAAGATCAAGCCCATGGCTGTTTTGGCCACCGGTGGATATGGGCGTGGAGAACTTAGCCCACACAGCGATATCGATTTAATGTTTCTTTATTCAAGAAGTTCGATGGGGAAATCTCTCGATCTCCTGAAGGAAACCATGACCAAGGAAATTCTCTATCCACTTTGGGATACGGGAATGAAAGTGGGACACGCATCCAGGGAGGTAAAGGAGGCATTGATCGAGGCCCAAAAAGATATCCGGAATAAAAATTCGATGCTGGATGCCCGCTATATTTGTGGAGATCGCAAAATAGCCAAGAAATTCATAACCAAATTTTTAAAGCTTTGCCGAAAGAGAAAGCCGGAAGAATACCTAAACGAACTTCTCTCCCATCAACAGGCCAGAAGGATGGAAAAAGGAGACACCGTTTTCCTCCAGGCTCCCGACCTTAAAAACGGGGTGGGTGGATTGCGGGACTACCAGGGAGTTTTATGGATGGCCAAGGTTAAATTTGAGGATGATGCCCTGGGATCGCTAACCAAGAGAGGGTACCTCAATGAGCATGAGGTAAAATCCTTCCAAGAGGCATATTCCTTTTTGCTCCGCGTGCGCAACGAATTGCACTTCCGCAGCAAGCGGCCCGTGGATGTTCTGCATTTGGAAAAACAGCCGGAAGTTGCCCTTGGGCTTGGGTATAACGATGAAGACATTTTCCCGAGGGTTGAAAAATTTATGGGCGATTTTTACGCCCGTGCCAACACCATCCATCAACTCTCCAACCTGCTCGAGCAAAGACTGGTCCGATCCAACAGTGGAAATACCGCATCGATTAGTTTTCGTTCTGTGCTCAACGCGTACCGGGCCTCTCCCGGCGAAAAGGTTGATGGGTTTGATCTCCAGTCCGGCGAGCTAAGCACAGAAAATCAAAAGATTTTTGATGAGGACCCTGAACGCATTCTCCGCTTATTCAGGCATTCGCAAAGATTATCTGCCAAGCTATCCCCCAGCCTACGCTCCCTGGTGCGCAACCGTTTATCCCTGATTGATGCCGCCCTGATCAACTCCCCTTCTGCAAATGTCACTTTTCGTTCCATTCTTCAGGAGGTTGGCGATGTTGCCCCCACCCTTATGGAAATGCACGACCTGGGAGTACTGGGCAGGTTTGTGCCCGAGTTTGGAAGACTGACCTGCAAGGTACAGCATGATCTCTACCACCGGTTTACCGCCGATGTGCATGTGTTGAGATGCATTGAAATTCTTGACCAGATTTTTCAGGGCAACCGGCCTGGCTCGGAATCCTACCTCGAAGCCTTGCGGAAGAACGAAGTCCCCGGACTTCTCTACCTCATCTTATTTATCCATGATCTTGGAAAAGACCGCGGGCCCAAGGGACATTGTGAACGCGGGGTGGAACTGGGAAAAACCCTGATGGAAAGATTGGGAATATCCGAAGAAATGCACGACCGTGTGCTCTTTGTGGTGCGCAATCACCTGGAAATGGTAAGGTTTGCCAACAAGTTTGATCTCGATGACCCGGAGGTGATTGATTCCTTTGCCTCCTTTACCGAGGGCGAGCAACGCCTGCGCTTTCTTTATGTCCACACCTACTGTGATGCCAACGGCACTGCCCCTGATCTGTGGAATTCCCACAAGGAAGAGCTGCATACCCATTTATTCACCAACACGCTGAAAGTATTGGAAGGTAAGCGTGCCCGCAAGGACCCCAATGAATTGAGGGATTCCTTCAAAGACCTTGAGGTGAAAGGGGTTTCGAGGGAAGCAATCCTTCAACATTTAGACCAGGTACCGGTCCGGTATTTTTCCCACACCGGAAGAGAGGAAGTTTCCCTGCATATCAATTTGATCGAGAAATACCGCAACAAAGGACGGCCCACAGACCAGGCGGTTGTGAGCTGGCGGAATGACCTCAGGCGCACCATGACCGTGGTCGATGTGGTGATTACCGACCAAAGTGGATTGTTTGAGAAAATAACCGGAGCCCTTGCAGTCACCGGGCTGAACATCCTGGGTGCCCGTGCTATAACCAGGCAGGACGAACTGGCGATCGATGTATTTTATGTGGAAGGAGAAAATGGGGGGATTGTGGAGGATTCAACCATCCGCAGTTTTTTTGAGGATACTCTGGAAAGCTTCCTTACCGGTAAGGACTGTCCGACCGAGCAAATTTCTGCTCACCGCAAAAAGAAGGAAAAGTCCAAAACCTTTTCCACTTCTGATAAATTTGGGGCAACCATACCCCCTCAGGTTGATGTCTACCGGGATATTTCCCTCGGCCGCACCATTGTGGAAGTGCGGGCAGCCGACCGTATTGGCTTGCTCCATTTAATTTCCAAACATATTGCCGATGCGGGCTTCAGTATCCTTTTTGCCCGGATTGCCACCGAGCAGGGAATTGCCACCGATGTATTTAATATTGAGCCATTAGACAAATCATCCGTTCCTTCCCCCCGCACCTTTCTGGATCTTCGTGAAAAGCTGGCTAAAGCCCTGCACGAGGGAAAATACTACCACGAGGTGTAAGGGATCCCTCAATACTAAACCGCCCCTGCCTTGTGCTAAGCCGTCAAGGGAAGGCTGATACAAAAAGTGGTCCCACCATTGCCAGATTCGACCAGTTCCAGATCGCCATCGTGGGCACGCATAATTCTTTTGGAAATGGTAAGCCCAAGCCCGGTACCATCCTTCCGACCGGTGAGAAAAGATTCGAAGATCCGGTCCCTCAAATTTTCAGGGATGCCACCCCCCTGGTCCTTCACATAAATGTTGGCCCGGCCATCCTTAAGTTCGGTGCCGATAGATAAATCTCCCCCATCAGGCATCACCTCCACCGCATTAAGCATAAGGTTGAGCAAAACCTGTTGAATCTGGCCCTTGTCGACAAATACCAGTTCGTCCCCGGAAAGCTTATCCCATGACAGGTTGATACGGGACTGCTCGAGCTTTAAACGTACAAGCACGGCGGCATCTTCCAGAATCTCCCTTAATTTTACGGCTTTACGAAAAGACTCCCGGCTCTTTCCAAATTCAAGAATACGCCCAGCAATTTGTTCCAGATGATTGAGCTTTTCGCGGATAACAGATAAATCCTTGCTTTTGTTTTCATCCTCAACCCCCTCTAATCTCAGGGAATCAAAAAGGAGACGCACAACCATCAACGGGTTACGGATCTCGTGGGCAATTTCTGCCGCCAATGTACCAAGCGTGGTCAATCTTTCGCTCTTGCGCATGCTCTCCTCGGAAGCAAAGACCCGACCGTACAACCGGGCATTCTCAATGGCAATGGCTCCCAGATCGGCAAGTGCCCGAGCAATCATTCGTTCATCGTCGTGAAAACGGTGAGGACGGTCTATATAATGCGTAATAATGCCAATGGGCACATCCTCAAAAATCACCGGTGTGACCAGCATGGACTGGAGACTTTCGGAACGGATCAAATCGATAAAGTGGTGCTCTTCCGTGCGCAAAAGGTCCCGCGTTTGCACCTGCCTGTGCCCGCGCAGGGCACTGCCCAGAAGGCTGTCTCCAGGCTTTAATTGTTCCTGATAATCCCTTGGGCCCTGTGTATCCTGGAGACATTGCAAATGGAGGAGATCGCTTTTTTCATCATAGAGAAAAAAGGCAGACAGCCTACAGCCCAGGAGCAGGAGGCCCTCCCGGCAGATGGTGTTTAATACCTCATCAAATTTTCGGGTGCCTGAAATATCCTGACTTAACAAAACCAGGCTTTGCAATTGATCCGCCTTTTTACGCAGCTGTTGAATCATCCACATATTTTCCAGCACCCGGCTCGCTTCGTTTGCGATTAAAACGAGTAAACGAAGGTCTTCCTCATCAAAGGAGCCCACTGTGCAAGAATCCACATTGAGGGCACCAACAGTCCGCCCGCCCTCGGTCAAGGGGGCGGCCATCTCTGCCCGTACCCGCTCATCCAGCTGGAAATATTTTTCCTCCCGGGATACATCGGGGCACAAAAGTGGTTGGCCGTGTGCTGCCACCCAGCCCGTAATCCCCACCCCCACGGGTAATTGAAAACCCCGGCTTTTATCGGGCAGGCCACGCTGTACCTCAATCAGTAAGGTATCTGAATTTTCATTGAGCAAAGAAATGGAAGCGGAATTTGCGGAAAATACCTGCATGACTTCGTCTAAAATTTCCTCCAGTGCACGAACCGAGTTGAGCGATTTACCGGACAGGGTACTAATCCGGTAAAGAGCGTCGATTGCCCGGCCCTCGGGTCTTTTCACTGCATTGCTTTCGTGCACTGGTATCTTACCTAGAATAATTACCGGTTACATGCGAGGTAGGAAATTGCGATGCAAACCAAAATGATATCCCTTTCCAAAAAGTAAAGGTACGGAAATAGAAAATAAAAAAATCTTATTTTTTTGCCTGTAAAAAATGCTCCCAGGTTTTTTCGAGCGGTTTCCCATAGAGCGAGCTGACAAAGGGACGCCGGGCGGGACGCTTGGGCTCTTTGAGCAGTCGCATACCAGCTTCCTTGGGTAGCCGGTTGCTCTTGCGGCTGTTGCAACGGATACAGGAAGTGACCACATTTTCCCAGGAGGTCCCCCCTCCCCGGTCTTTGGGCAAGACATGATCCATATTTAATTCCTTGGGCGAAAAGATTTTGCCGCAATACTGGCAGCGATAATCGTCGCGCTCGAGAAGGTTTTGGCGGTTAAACTTCATTTCCTGAAGGAGGATACGATCATAGGTGCGCAAAAGGAGCACGCTCGGAACAATCACGGATTGATTCACCGTGTGAACGATCCTTGCCCCTTTGGCCGCTTCTGCATCGCGGCAAAATTCAAACCATGCACTGGAATTAAACACCCGGAAGCTATTGTCCTCGGCAAAGATCACCTGGGCATGGTCGAGTGAAAGCAAACCGAAAGCCCGTTCCAGTCCAACGACATTAACCGGTTGCCATAGGCGATTAAGTACAAGGGTCTGATAACCTGTGTCCATCCAAGTGCGATTATAACTTTAGATGGAACGGGTACGTCAAAGATTTTTTGTATTTTTTGTAATTCGCTCTCTCAACAAGCGGGCAAAAAATTAGTAACTCCGACCGTCTTTATTTTCGTAAAAATTGAGAAATGCCTTGTGTGCCACCCGGTACCCCCCAGGGGTTGGATAATCGCCGGTAAAATACCAGTCGCCCGGATGGTCGGGCAAAGCCTCGTGCAAATTTTCCACACTTTGATAAATAATCTCCACCCTCGTCACCTCCTTTAATGCTTCCGGGGCAACCAACTCTGCCACCCTTTCGGATATTTGATCCACAGAGAAATTTTCGTACACCCGTTTGACATAATTGACCGGTTTGGAAACAGGCTTTGCAAGGGCCTCCCGGCACTGCTCGGCCACTTCCTTTAATAA
>CALKMX010000092.1 GCA_938091675.1 uncultured Opitutales bacterium | reverse complement strand
CAATCAATACAAGAACGATATCAAGAATGAAGTGGAGACCTACGGTGCGGAAGCCCTGATTGGAATTTACGAGGATATGCTCCTCATTCGCGAGTTCGAGAGCATGCTCCAGAGCATCAAGACTCAGGGCTCCTACGAGGGGATCGAGTATGATCACAAGGGCCCAGCTCACTTGTCCATTGGGCAGGAAGCATCTGCGGTGGGGCAGGCCTTTCTCTTGGGTGTGGACGATCACATCCTTGGATCCCACCGTTCCCACGGGGAAATTTTGGCCAAGGGAATGTCCTCCATCCGTAAACTCGATGAGGACACCCTGATGGATGTGATGAAAAACTTTCTCGATGGGGATTGTTTCCGGGTGGTGGAGAAAGAGGGGGCGGACAATGTTAAGGCACTCGCCCGCAACTTTCTGCTCTATGGTGCCCTGGCCGAGGTATTCGGACGGGCAAACGGATTCAACCGTGGACTGGGTGGCTCGATGCACGCCTTCTTTACCCCGTTTGGCATTCTGCCCAACAATGCGATTGTGGGCGGATCCGCAGATATCGCGATGGGTGCATCCCTTTTCAAAAAGTGCAACCGTAAGCCGGGCATCGTAATTTCCAACGTGGGGGATGCATCCATGGGGTGCGGCCCGACCTGGGAAGCAATGAACTTTGCCTCGATGCGCCAGTTCCATGAATTGTGGGATGACTCGATGAAGGGCGGACTGCCAATCATCTTTAATTTCATGAATAATTTCTATGGCATGGGTGGTCAGACCGCGGGTGAAACCATGGCCTTTGACTTTCTTGCCCGGGTAGGGGCGGGGGTCAACCCCGACTCCATGCATGCTGAACGGGTGGACGGTTACAATCCCCTGGCAGTTGCAGATGCGATCAAGCGCAAAAAGGCACTGCTTGAACAGGGTGACGGACCGGTCCTGCTTGAAACCATTACCTATCGATACTCCGGGCACTCCCCATCCGATGCATCGTCCTACCGGATAAAGGAAGAGATCGAAGCCTGGCAGGCAATTGATCCTCTGGAAGCCTATGCCAAGGAAATCATTGATGCCGGACTGGTAACCAGCGAACAAATTGAACAGCGTAAAGCAGATACCACCAAGGCAATGACCCAGGCATGCCGCCTGGCATCCTGCCTGGAAATTTCTCCCCGCTTACCTTCCGAAAAAATTGCCGGCTTGATGTTTTCCAAGCGTAAGGTGGAAAACTATGACCCATCCCGGGTGCCCGAACTTATTTTGCCAGCGGCAGAAAACCCACGGGTACTGGCACTGGAAAAGAAATCCCGGGCAGGGATTATTGATGGCAAACCGGTTTCCAAAAACAAGGTATACCAATACCGGGATGCAATTTTCGAAGCGGCTTTTCATCGTTTTCAAAATGATTCCACCCTCGTTGCATACGGGGAGGAAAACCGCGACTGGGGTGGGGCTTTTGCCTGTTACCGTGGATTGACCGAGTCCCTGCCTTACCACCGTCTGTTCAACTCCCCAATTTCCGAGGCTGCCATTGTGGGATCCGCAGTGGGATACGCCTTGTCGGGTGGCCGTGCCCTGGTTGAGTTGATGTACTGCGACTTTATGGGCCGGGCGGGAGATGAAATCTTTAACCAGTTGGCCAAGTGGCAAAGTATGTCTGCATGCGTGCTGGAAATGCCCGTGGTCCTGCGGGTTTCCGTGGGTTCGAAATATGGTGCCCAGCACTCCCAGGACTGGTGTGCGATCTGCAACCATATTCCCGGACTGCAGGTGGTATTCCCCTCCACTCCTTACGATGCCAAGGGTATGCTCAATACCGCCCTTGCCGGAAGTGACCCGGTGGTCTTCTTTGAAAGTCAGCGCCTCTATGACATTGGTGAACTCTTTGAAAAAGAAGTGCCCGAAGGATATTATGAACTTCCTTTCGGGCCTCCTGCCCAGCGCCGGGTGGGTAATGATGTGACCATCATCACCGTGGGTGCCACCATGTACCGTGCTTTGGAGGCTGCTGATATTCTGGAACAAAAATATGGCGTGACCGCCGATGTGTTTGATTGCCGTTCCATCACCCCGCTCGACTATGAGCCCCTGGTGGAATCGGTACGCAAGACCGGGAAAGTATTGCTTTCCTCCGATGCGTGTGAGCGTGGATCGGTGATGCAGGACATCGCCTCGAACTTGAGCCAGCTTGCCTTTGATGAGCTGGACGCGCCTCCCGTAGTGGTTGGTTCCCGCAACTGGATTACTCCCTGTGCCGAAGTGGAAGAGGATTTCTTTCCACAGCCCGAGTGGATGATTGATGCGATCCATCAAAACATCCTGCCTCTTCCCGGGCATGTGATGACCACCAATCCAACCACCGGGGAATTGATCAAGCGTTACAAAGAAGGCGTATAAATAATATAGGGTTCATCTCCTTATGAGCTTGTTGCAAAAGCATTCCGATAAGGTCGATACCTTTGTCGGTGTCTGCCACCACCTGGCCGAAAAGCAGTATGTAACCGGACATGGGGGCAATCTTGCCTGGAAGCTGGAGGACGATGTGATTCTCATTACCCCGACCAAACACAACAAGGGAGAGGTAAGCCGGGATAATGTGGTCTTCCTTAATCTGGCTGGAGAAACCATTGAGGGATCAGTCAAACCAACCGGTGAGACTCCCATGTATGTGAATTTCTTCCGCGAACGCCCGGATGTGCAGGCGGTGCTTCATTGTCACCCTCCCCACCTTAATGCCTTTGCGATTTCGGATTCCAAGAACTATCACATGCGTCCCTTGTTTCCCGAAACCATCACTGAGGTCGGTCCGGTACCGGTGGTGCCATACGGTGAGCCATTGACCCAAAAACTGGCGGATAATTTCCTGCCATTTTTACAGAAGTATAATGGATTCCTGATGGAAAATCACGGCTATGTCTTCCTCACTCCCTGGGATATTAAGTGGGCCCAGATGTGTACCGATCTCTTGGAAATGACCGCTTTGCATATTATTCATGCCCGTAGCCTGGGCGGAAATATAAAGGAGATTGGGTATGAGGATCTCCGCGATATGGGAAACATTATGAGCACGCGTGGTCTTCCATTGCCAGGTGCACCCGGGCAATGGAATAGCCTCGAAGAGATGTACTATCCGGAAGGCCCACCGAGCAATTGATCTTTAAAAACCGTCTTTTATTTTATGCCTATCACCAAGATCGAACGTGCCCGGGAACTCGCCCAGCGAGCCCGGTCCTCTCACCAGGGCGTCTACCTGACCGGACCCAACCAGGTGGAGGTCCTCGAAGATGAACTCCCTGCCAGCTCCTTAAACGGAGAGAACTACCTGCTGGCCAGTTTTGGGAACTGCCGGTGTGCTTCTGACGCCAAAGCAATCCGCCAGTTTGATGCCCATGCCCGGGTGCCCTCGGGTACCGACCGCATCGCCCTCGGGCATGAGACCCTGCAAATCGTGCTCGAAGCACCCGAGGGATCCAATGTAAAACCCGGGGATGTGGTGGTGGTTACCCCTGGTCATGCCACCGAACCGATTGATCCATTGACCTTTCAACCGAGTGATTCTGGCGTGCTTTCCGCACTGGGTTATTCCTACCGTTATCTGGGTGGCTTGCGTCAGTTCAATTTTGTGCCGGGTGGTGCACCCGCCTATGTGAGGTCTCAGGGCTTTGGGAACTTTTTTAACCCGGTAAACC
Source organism: uncultured Opitutales bacterium (assembly GCA_938091675.1). Taxonomy (GTDB): domain Bacteria; phylum Verrucomicrobiota; class Verrucomicrobiia; order Opitutales; family Seribacteraceae; genus Chordibacter. The sequence goes on along the minus strand of CALKMX010000092.1, from coordinate 19,492 downwards.
CTGCGGATACAACCAGCCTGGTGACCCTGGCCCACGCCGAGCCTTTTGCCTGCAATTACGGCACCAATAAGCATATTTTTACTTTGGGAGAGAACGGGGAATTCCGCTATGGTGTGCCCCCGAAAGCGATCGTTGCCTACCTCTCGGGAACTGCCCGTATGGCGATGATCAATTTGACCATCGTGGCCAGTGTGGCCGATGAGGATTTACCCCCGGTGGTATATATCACTGGTTCCCAGGCGAAACTCGATGAGATGGAGGAATATGCCCTGATCAAGAATTTGCGCGAGCGTGGAACCCGGGTGGTCCTGATTGACCGCAAGGATCCGGACATCATCTCCAAGCTCACTGAATTCGGAAAGCCTGTGGTGGTGTGGACAAATTATGCCTCCAGGGAAACCTATGAACAGGCAAGTGCGATCATGGCGGAGGGAGGGAATTTAAACAGCTATGCCGGTGCGGTCGACCCAGACCTCAGTTTTACCATGCCTATCGGAAAAGCACCTTTCTTTGATGATGTTGAGGAGGAAGCCAAGGCGCAGATCCAGGAGATGCACCATAACCTTTCCCCCAACGACTTGAACCGCCACCGTGGTCTGGCCAAGGAACCCAAGGTTGCCTTGCTCGGATTTGAGCCAGGATCAGCCAGAGAGGGTGCCTACCTCAATCAACTACCAGAAGGTACGGGCGTCCTGCTCTCCCTGGATGGTCAGGCACGCGAGGGATATTCTACCTGTCTTTTGGAAGAGGGTGGGTTCACCGATGTGTTCATTGCCGGCAGCGGGGAGGATGCAGTGGCTGTTTATGCTGCGATTGAGACTCGGCTTGCCCGCTCGGCAGCGGTCAATTTTGTTGATGGGGATGCCCATGTGCCTATCCGTTCGAGGAATGCCCACTATGTGACCCGTCATCAAATTTGTGGAAAAAATGTACCTTGGTATATGACCAACACTTCCGAACCTCATGCTGATGATATGCTGGTACAGGCAGCCAGCCCGGTGTCCTTTGACTGGATGGTCAAGGGAGTGTGCGGTTTGCGGAATGTTCCCACGATGATGGATGAAGTGGAAGCGGCCCAGCCTTTTGGATCTTTCTTTGCCTTTGCCGAACTGGAGGATCTGCCCTGGGTGGAAACCACCTCATCTGCCTTTCGTGAAGCTGCGGAAAAAACCAATGAATCGGCCAAACAAGCCCTACTTGCTGGTGCGGATGCTCTGGAATCAAACAACGATGTATGGGGCCGGAATGTGGAGGAAGCCCTGTACGAGGGGTATGGTATTACCCACCCTCTCAACCTCGCCTAATCAATTTAAATCTTAAAAACACAAATACTATGAGTTGGACAAATTTAGACGGAAAAGTGGTCATTGTAACGGGCGGAGCTGCCGGTATTGGACTGGCGGTCGCGCAGGGCTTCGTGGAGGTAGGAGCCAAGGTAATGATTGCGGATTTTGCGGAGGATGCCGGACAGAAAGCGGCGGAGGAAGTTTCTACGAAGGGATCCGGCGAAGCAGCCTTTGCCCGTTGTGATGTGTCCAGCAAAGCGGATGTCGACGCAGTGGTGGCCAAGACTTTGGAAAAGTGGGGTACGGTGGATGCCCTGGTCAACAATGCCGGGATCAATATTCCACGCCTTCTGGTGGATCCGGCAGGTAAGGAGGAATTGACCGAGGATGTGTGGGACAAAGTATTTGCGGTAAATGTTAAGGGCCAGTTCCTGTTTGCCCAGGCGGTGGCACGGGTCTTTTTCCAGCAGTCCAAGCCCGGGGTGTTGATCAATATGTCATCCGAATCCGGACAGGAGGGAAGCGAGGGGCAAAGTGTCTATGCAGCCACCAAGGCGGCAAACCACAACCTTACCCGTTCCTGGGCGAAGGAGTTGGGCAAGTCCAATATCCGGGTGGTCGGAGTGGCTCCCGGAATTATGGAGACCACCGGTATGCGCAGTCTTGCTTATGAGGAGTCCCTTGCCTATACCCGTGGAATCTCGGTCGATGAATTGCGATCCAAGTATGGAAGTGTTTCCTCCATCCCCTTGGGGCGTAGCGGAAAACTTTCCGAGGTTGCGGATCTGGTGGTCTACCTTACTTCTGAGCGGGCATCCTACCTGCATGGCACAACGGTGAATCTTTCCGGCGGAAAATCCCGCGGATAATCCAAACCTTCTATTCTAATTATCCTCTGATCATGGGGCAGAGGTGAGGTATAATTTTATCAGGTTACCTGTAATTTTCCTTGCCCGATAAAGGGCTTCATCCTTGCATGGTTGCATGAATACACGCCGATCTTTTATTCGCCTTGCTTCCTCTTCCCTTGTATTTCCCTATGTAGCCAAGACATCATGGGCTGAATCTTCCCCAGCCAACCGCCTGAACCATGCCAGCTTTGGCGGGCAGGGGATGGCAGCGATGGATCTTCGAAAAATTGCCAGTCATTCCAATGTAACTGTCCGGGCAATTGCCGAGATTGATCCAGGCCGCAGGCAAAAGACCCAGACTCAATATAAAGATGCCAAGGTCTATGCCGATTGGCGGGAAATGATGGAAAAGGAGGGAGACTCTCTGGACACGGTCAATGTATCCACTCCTGATCATGTTCATGCTTCCCAGGCCATGAGGGCGATGCAAAAAGGGATCCATGTGTACGGGCAAAAGCCCCTGACTCATGGGGTGGCAGAATCGAGAGCTCTTACTGAGTACGCGAGTAAAAATAAGATCGTTACCCAGATGGGGATCCAATGCCACTCCACTCAGGAATATCGGACCGCCGTGCGGATTGTGCACGATGGAATCATTGGAAAACTGGTGGAGGCTCATTCCTTTAGTGACAAAACCTGGGGTGACCCAGATCCTAAGCCTGATCGAAAGGATGAGGTGCCTTCGGGGCTTGACTGGGATCAGTGGGTTGGTCCGGCACCTTACCACGACTTCATTAAGGGATACTACCATCCTGGGAAATGGAGAAAGCGGCTTGATTATGGAGGGGGTACTTTTGGGGATATGGGTTGCCATATCTATGATCCAACCTTCAAGGCACTTGGTCTGACCTATCCCATATCCTTACGGTCCGAAGGACCTGTGCCGAACAAATACAATTGGGCAGTGGATGCGGTGGTTCATTATCTTTTCCCCAAGACGCCATATTCTGAAGGTAACCAACTACCAGTCACCTGGTATGATGGTGCTACCCGGCCACCATCTCGTGTGACATCTTTATTGGAAGGAAAACCTCTGCCCAAGCAGGGGTCTGTAATTGTGGGAACCGAAGGGGTGATGTTGTTACCTCATCTCGGAATGCCCAGTCTGTACCCGCAAAAAAAGTTTGAGAAATTCAAGTTACCCGTGGTGCAGGGTTCCAATCATTGGCATGATTTTATCGATGCTGTATTAGGTAAGAAATCCCTGCCCTCTGCAAATTTTACCTATGCTGGTCCACTTACTGAAACCATTCTTCTTGGTGGGATTGCATCGAGGTTTAGGGGCGAGGAATTAAAATGGGACGCAGCGAAACTTGAATTTACCGGACATGCTCAAGCTAGTTCATTTGTACGCCGGAAATATCGGACTGACTGGGAAGTCGAGGGTCTTGGATAGAGCCAAAAAAAAGCGCCGATTGCTCGGCGCTGAAAAAAGTATTTAGCCTGAAGTCTGTCGACCTTCCTTTACGAGTAGTAGTTTTTGTATTTTGACGAAGGAGCAGTTCTTGTACTGAATATCTTTGTATCCGTACAATACGCCCGTTTTTTTCAAAATTCCAATTTTTCTTAAATTTTTTTTCAGGAGGGCTTATACCCCTTGGGAAGGTAGTCAATTTTCCGGTCATTGGGCACAGGATTGCCGGGGGTGCAGCGACCTTGGCTTACTTGTTTTTCCAGCAGTTCTAACAGCTCTTTTACCTGGTTGGGCTTCTTGAGAAAGAGATTGTTTTTTTCTCCTTTATCCTGTGAGAGATTGTAGAGTTGCAAGGGCGGAAGGCCTTTTTGCTTGGCTTCCGGTTCTTTTGGCTGACTCCAACCGGCACTGCCAGCAGATAAACAAAGTTTCCAATTACCTTTGCGTATGGCAAAAGACCCGTCAATGGAATGACTGATAAGGGTGGATCTTCCGTTCGATAGCTTTCCGTTAAATAGGGGAACTAAGCTGTAAGAGTCCTCCCCAGCCTGATCCTGGTTTTTCTGCCCGGTGATCTCTGCCACAGTGGAATAAAAATCGGTCAGGCAAACGATGGCATCACTCTGTTGACCGCCCTTGATCATTTTGGGCCATCGGGCAAGGAGGGGGACGCGGTGTCCGCCCTCATAAATGTCTGCCTTGTGTCCACGATATCCACCACTTGGGTCATGCCCAAATTTTTCGAGTTCAGGAAAATTTGCTTCCGGGGAACATCCGTTGTCACTGGTGAAGAAGACCAGGGTGTTTTCGTCTAAGCCTGCATTTTGCAAGGCCTGAAATAACTCTCCCATGTGATGATCAACCTGCATGACAAAGTCGGCATAGGGATTCATCTTGCTCATTCCATTGAAGGGAGGAACGGGAACGATGGGGGTGTGCGGAGCGGGCAGGGGAAGATAAAGAAAGAAGGGGTTGTTCTCTTTTGCCCGTTCTTTTAGGTAAGAGATGCTTTTGTCAAAGAGATGGGGGAGTACCTGATCGATCTCAAAGTCGGGAGCGATAGGACCTTTTCTGTACCACCCATAGCGATCCTCTTGTTTGCTCACTCCTTCCTCCCGTTGAGGGATCGCGGTTGCCCGACCGGTGTCCACCCAGACATAGGGGGGCATATCTAAAGACCCGCAATGTCCGTAGTAATTTACAAAACCGTTGATATCGGGCCCATTTTTCACCGGTTTTTCGTAATTGATGTTATTCCACCCTTTTCCCGAACGGTCCCAGTCCCACCCCAGGTGCCATTTGCCAATCATCTGGGTATGGTATCCTGCTTTTTTGAGCAGATGTCCAACGGTTGCCCGGTTGGCTGGGATCAAATGATCGCTATTTCCACTTAGAACACTACGGGCGAGACGGGATCTCCAATTATACCGCCCAGTAAGCAAGCCATAGCGGGTGGGGGTGCAGACCGAACTGGAGGTGTGGGCATCGTGGAAAGTCATTCCCTCGTCCGCCATTTTTTGCAGGTTTGGAGTTTTGATTTTGCAATCCTTACTGGTCGGGGAGACATCGCCGATGCCCAGGTCATCCGCCAGTACAAAAATGATATTGGGCATTGGGATTTCCTGAGCAGCACCCCAGAGAAAACTCCCAAGAGGAAGCAGGATCAAAATAGATAGAATTTTCATATGATGGAAACTAAGACTAAGAAAAGTACCAACCACCTTGTATGATCTGAGAGAGATATCCAAGTTCGATTGATTCCTTTTCAGGAAAAAATTAGCCAGTGGTGGAATATATACTCGAAAGCTTCCCGTAATCGCTCCATGTAAAAGGTATGAAACTTGAGCAATTTTCCGCATTCGGATGTTTTCTTACCGGCCTTTTTTTACTTTTTCTTCCAACGGTTCTGTCTGGAAATGATCAAGCCCGTTTAAATGTAATTGTCATCTTTACGGATGATCAGGGTTACCAGGACCTTGGTTGCTTTGGCTCGCCCGATATCCGCACCCCTCGCATCGATCAGATGGCCAGGGAGGGCATGCGACTGACCAGTTTCTACTCCGCTAACCCAGTGTGCTCGGCCTCCCGGGCAGCTCTGCTGACGGGCTGTTACCCCAAGCGCGTTCTGGCAGAGAAAACCGTTCTTTTTCCCCGGGATACTGTCGGGCTAAATCCCAAGGAGACAACCCTTGCCGATATGTTTAAGGGAGAGGGTTATGCAACCGCCTGCGTGGGCAAATGGCACCTCGGGCATCATCCTGAATTTCTGCCCACACGCCAGGGGTTTGATTCCTATTTTGGTATTCCTTATTCCAATGACATGAGCCATCCGGAGGGCGCCAAGCGTCCAAAATATGGTGAGTGGGATACTTATTGGAAGGACCGGCAGAGCAGTGCCCTTTGGCAGACACCCTTACTTCGGGATGAAAAAATCATTGAGCATCCGGTGGAGCAAAGAACCATCACCCGCCGCTACACCGATGAAGCCCTTTCTTTTATCCGCCAGTCAAAGGATGCTTCTAAACCATTCTTTTTATACCTTGCCCACAGTATGCCCCATGTTCCCCTGTATCTGCCTGATGCATTGCACAATCCGGATTCTTCCAATCCATACAACGATGTGATCGAGCATATTGATGCTCAGGTCGGGCGGATCCTAGATTTACTTACGCAATTGGAGCTTAGCCGGAATACTTTGATCATTTATACCTCCGACAATGGACCGTGGCTACGGTTCAACCATCATGGCGGAAAAGCATTGCCTCTGAGGGAAGGGAAGGGCACCACTTTTGAGGGTGGGATGCGGGTCCCCTGTGTGGTTTGGGGCCCGGGAAGAATTAAGCCAGGCTCAGAGTCCGATGAAATTATCTCGACGATTGATTTGCTCCCGACCCTCTCTTCCATCACTGGAACGGAGCTTTACACGAATGGTCCCATAGACGGACTGGATCAATCAAAAATGCTTTTGGGCGAAGGCCCCTCCGTGCGCCACGAATTTTTGTATTACACCCGAGAGGTGCAGGCAATCAGACAGGGACAATACAAGCTTAGAAAGACGGGCAAAAATGCCGAGTTGTTCGACTTAGCCAATGATATCGGAGAAAAACAAAACATCGCCAAGAAAAAGCCAGAGCTTGCTCAAAAATTACTCCTCAGAATGCAACAACTGGACAGTCAAATCACCGCAGGAATGAGGCCAATCGGTACCCTGAAGTAAGTCTTTTGTCAGGCAGTTAACGCCTGAAGATGGGAGACGCAAGCAGAGGCCAGCCCGTCTAAGTTGTATCCGCCCTCCAGCACCGACAGCACCCGTCCATTGGCATATTCATTGGCAACGGTACGCATCACCCGGGTAAGTTCAGCAAAGTTCTCATCTGTGAGTTGAAATTGTCCGAGCGGATCTTCCACCCGTGAATCAAACCCTGCAGAGATGATAACCAATTCCGGTTTGAAACGGTTCATGCGGTGTACCAGGTCGTCCGCAAAAGCATTTTCTACAATTTCAGCATGCCCTGAACCTGCCGGAAGTGGATGATTTTTGGTGTATCCGAGCCCGTTGCCCGAGCCAGTCTCTTCCCGGTTGCCAGTGCCCGGATACCAGGGAGACTGATGGGTGCTAAAGAAGTAGACGGATTCATCCTCGTAAAAAATATCCTGGGTGCCGTTTCCATGGTGCACATCCCAGTCGACAATCAGAACTTTTCCTGCCCCGTGAATAGCCTGTGCCCGGCGGGCAGCCACCGCCACATGGTTGAACAGGCAGAAACCCATTCCGCGGTCAGGAGTGGCATGATGACCGGGCGGACGGGTCAGGCAGAATGCACGATCGAGCGAACCGACCATTATTTGATCGAGGGCATTCAGAATGCCCCCGGTTGCCTGGCTTGCTACCGACCAGGAATCCTTGCATATGACCGTATCCCCTGTGCTAAGCTGGGAAAGACCTTCGGATATGTCTTGGCGTGCTCGTTTAAGGTATTTTGGGGAGTGAACCCGTTCCAGGTCAACCATCTGGCACTCTTTTGTGCTAATTGGGGTGCATTGGTTCAAAAGGCCAGAACTTTTGATCGCCTCGTAGGCATGTGAAGCACGATCGGGGCATTCCGGGTGCCCGGGTCCGGTTAGATGATCCAGAAAGATGGGGTCATAGAGCAACCCGCAACGGCTCATGAATCAGGCAGTGGCTAGTTTGGATCGCTTGTGCTCGCCGACCAATTGGTGAAAGGAAGCGAAAAGAAAATGGGCGTCGTTGGGCCCGGGTGCTGCTTCCGGGTGATACTGCACCGAAAAGACCGGCTTCCCTTCGATGCGCATGCCAGACACGGTATGGTCGTTCAAATTGTATTCGGTAACCACGGCTCCGTGAGCTTCCAGCGATTCTTTGTCGGATGCAAAGCCATGGTTTTGTGAGGTAATGGATACTTTTTCTGTTTCCACATTCTTGACTGGTTGGTTACCCCCGCGGTGACCGAACTTTAATTTATAAGTGGTGGCCCCAATGGCGTGGGTGAGCACCTGATGTCCGAGACAGATCCCAAAAATCGGATAATCGTCAATCAACTCCCGAATGGCGGAGTGGGCATAATCCAGTGCCGCAGGATCCCCCGGCCCGTTGGATAAAAAGATGGCGTCCGGGTTGTGGGAACGGGCCTCTTCGGCAGTGGCATCAGCAGGTAGTACAATAACTTCGAACCCACTGTTTCTTAGGTTCCGGTAAATTGCCCTTTTGGCTCCATAGTCAAAGGCGACAAGGCGGTGAATTTCTCCGTTTGTTTGCACATCCGAGCAGAGGGATGTGCCCGGCACCGCAAAGGGTTTGCTTAATTCTCCAGAGGCGTCCCAGGTAAAAGATTCCTTACAGGTGACCTCCTTGACAAAGTCGCGCCCCACAATGCCTTCCCACTCCTTTGCCCTTTTCAGGGCCTCTTCATCCGAGATATTCTCGGTACTTAGACAGGCTTTGAGGGCTCCATGAACCCGGAGCCGTTTCGTGATTGAACGGGTGTCAATCCCCTCGATTCCTGGGATGCCGTGTTTTTCCAAATAGTCGGAAAGATTGCCAGTTGCACGCCAGTTGCTTACCACCGGGCTGAGATCACGAACCACAAAGCCCGCAACTTTAGGCCCGTCCGATTCCTCATCTTCGAGGTTTACCCCGTAATTGCCAATCTGCGGGGTGGTCATGGTTACAATCTGCCCAAAGTAGGAGGGGTCGGTCAGGGTTTCCTGATAGCCAGTCATCCCGGTATTGAAGACGGCTTCTCCCACAACAGTAGTTGTCGCACCAAATGCGAAACCTCGAAATAGGCTTCCATCCTCCAATGCGAGAACAGCGTTTCTTGTCTTGGCCTTCCAACTCATAAGTTGAGTTGGTAGGCTAATCGAGAGTTACCCGAACGCAAACCTGATTTGTTCCCAATTGTATAAAATCCTGTTTTTAAAAGGGATGGAGTGATCGGGGTTTGACTTGTAGTGGTTGGAACCGTAGCGAAGAAGATAATGGGAAAAAACAAAGAACCTTACGATCGTACTAAAACCTGCAACATCGCCCTGCTTAAATGGTTGGATAAAATGGTCGAAATGTGCCAGCCGGCCTCGGTGCACTGGTGTGACGGATCAAACGCCGAGTGGGATAAATTATGTGCCCTGATGGAGGGCAACGGGTCCATGATACGGTTAAACCAAGAGAAGCGGCCCAATAGCTTTCTGGTTCGTTCCGATCCGCGGGATGTTGCCCGGGTGGAGGGTAGAACCTTTATTTGCAGTTACGGAAAAGAGGATGCCGGGCCGACCAACAACTGGGAAGAACCGCGCAAGATGCGGGCCAAGCTCAAGCGTCTGTTCAAGGGATGTATGGAAGGACGGGTGATGTATATTGTTCCCTTCTGCATGGGACCATTGGGTTCGCCGATTTCTCAATACGGTGTACAGGTGACCGATTCCCCCTATGCCGTTCTCAATATGAAAATAATGACCCGGATGGGTCAACCAGTCCTGGATACACTGGGAGAGAAAGATTTTTTTATTCCCTGTCTGCACTCCGTAGGTATGCCATTGAGCGAAGGGGTGGAGGATGTTCCCTGGCCCTGTGATCCGGAGAATACCCACATTGTACATTTCCCTGAACAGCGCACCATCGTTTCGTATGGGAGCGGATACGGTGGAAATGCTCTGCTGGGAAAAAAGTGTCTGGCCCTGCGCATCGCCTCCTGTATGGCCCGTGATAATGAGTGGATGGCCGAACATATGCTTATTCTCGGTGTGGAAAGTCCCGATGGGGAAAAGACTTACATTGCTGGGGCATTTCCCAGTGCATGTGGGAAAACCAATATGGCTATGCTGGTCCCACCCGAAAGTATGCAGGGTTGGAAAGTGACCACCGTGGGGGATGATATTGCCTGGCTCAAACCTGATGAGAACGGCGGATTGCGGGCGATCAATCCAGAGGCGGGATTTTTTGGAGTGGCACCCGGTACTTCGTGGGAGACCAATCCCAATGCGATGGAGTCGATGAAGCAAAACACTATCTTTACCAATGTCGCCCTGACCACAGATGGGGATGTCTGGTGGGAAGGACTTACCCAAGAGCCACCCTCCGGTCTGACGGATTGGCGAGGAAATGCCTGGACTAAGGAGACAGGAACCCCAGCCGCACACCCCAATGCGAGGTTTACCGCTCCGGCATCCCAATGTCCAACCATTGACAAAGACTGGGAAAGCCCCGCAGGCGTACCCATTGCCGCTTTTGTTTTTGGTGGTCGGAGGATGTCAGACATTCCTTTGGTCTATCAATCCTTCAACTGGAATCATGGGGTCTATCTTGGTGCCACCCTGGCTTCGGAAACCACCGCTGCCGCAGAAGGGAAATTGGGCAACCTGCGCCGTGATCCCATGGCCATGCTTCCTTTTTGTGGATACAATATGGGGGATTATTTCCGCCACTGGATAAGAATGGGCAAGCGTTTGGAAAATAAGCCAAGAATCTTTCATGTAAACTGGTTCCGTAAGGATGATCATGGCAAGTTTCTCTGGCCCGGCTTCCGTGAAAATATGCGGGTATTGCGCTGGATGGTTGAGCGCACCTCGGGTAAAGCCAGAGCAGTGGAGGGACCATTGGGATGGGCACCCAGAAAGCAGGACCTGGATTGGTCTGGCTTGGAATTTGATGATAACCAGTGGGGCGAGCTAATGAATATCGATCCGGAAAGCCTGCGTATGCAAACCTTGAGGCATGAAGAATTGTTCCTCCAGTTGTCGGAATTTCTGCCGAAGGAAATGCTATTTGAGAGAGAGCTTCTTGTCTCCCGGTTGTAAGCAAATATTCTAGGCAACTTTGCCGTCAGCCGGCTGACTCTTGGTCCAGCGGTAAAAAATGGACCCAAGTACGCCCACGGATACTGCCATATTGGCTATTTTCATCAATACGCCACCGGCTTTTTGATCCTCAATGGGAGTCAGGTCCATGATACGCTCGGCATAAAAATAGGTATCGTACAATACATCCTTGGAAAAGGTGAGAATGGCAAAAATAGGGGTTTGCCCGAGCATTAAGGCAAGAATGTATAACATTTGGGGCCCATACCGTATGCCGGGCAATCTTTCGGAGGGGGAAATGATGGGCCACCACATCAGCAGCGAGACAAAAAACATCGAGAGGTGCTCAGCCATATGGATGACCTTATCCCTTATCGCAGCCTCATAAAATACCCCGACATGCCAAAAAGAAAAGACCAAGGTAAAAAGCAAACCGGCAATGATCGGATGGGTGAGGAATCGCAGGGCCATTTCAAACAGCGGACGGGTGCATAGAAAATGGTCAACGAGGTTTTTGGGGAGTCCGAGCAAAATGAACAGCGGACAAATATACATCAGTATATTGTGCTGAATCATGTGTGCGGAAAAGAGAAAGTTTTCCCCCAAGGGATCGAGAGGAGAGCCAACGGCCAGATAAAAGGTAACCAGACCAGCCCCGAACCATATCGAATATGCCAGAAGGTCTTGCTGGTCCGGACAGGTTCTGGATCGGTAAGGGCCCATAAACAAAGAATACACCCAGCCCACGAAAAGAATCCCCCCAATGAGGGCTGGTTCCGTGTGCCAGTGGAGAAGAGTTATGGGTGAGTTTTCCATATTAGTAGAAAACTATTTCTAAAGGATGCCCCGCGTATCTCAACTTGCGGGAAATGAAAGTTGGCCGGGAGTTTACTGCGACTCAGTCCAGAATGCTTCCGAGCGGACTTTTAAACGAAAATCTGCAGAGGTAGCACTGGTTGAAAGAAGTGCCACGGTGGATTCGTCAATCTCATCATCTCCATCTGGATGTGAGAGTAAAAAGTAAGGATTTTCGGGATTTTTAGAGTTAATTTCAATCATGTCTGCACCACCGGTAATCCGGTACGAAATAAGGTGGGGAACCTGGTTCAACTTCTCCCAGTTTTTGGGAGAGAAATTTTGCCCGGAAAGATGATCCGATTTTGCCCGGTAGTAGGCTTGGTTTTGCAGAACAAAGTCGTTGGTTTTGTAGGAAAAACCGGCTTTCCATTGATCTTCAATCTTAGCAACTTCAAACTTTTCCACTACTGGGTGGGAGTCAGCCATATAGATTACGGCAAAATATGTGCCCAGGGCAATGACCAGACCCATGAGAAACAGTATGGTGTTGAGAATTTTGTCCCATCGCAGATGCATGAACCAGCAAACAACCCCAATGAATTTTACAATGGATGTGGCAAAGAGTATTCCAATAATGGAAGAACCATCAAATGTCTGGACATAGATGATAACAATTTCTACGCCAGTAATGGCCACCAGAAACATGGAGAGGTTAAAGAAAGTGAAGAAGCGCTCGCTTTCTTCGGCAACGGGGTCTTCAGAATGTCCGCTCATGATGTAAGTAAGTAAGAAAGTCTAGGTTTGAAAAGGGCTTAAAGGGCGTACTCCATTAAGTAAACGACAGGGAAAATGATAATCCAAACGATATCTACAAAGTGCCAGTAAAGCCCGCAAATCTCTACATCTAATGCATGGGCGGTACTCATTTTACCGGTAAAGGAATAGGCGAGCCAACCGAGTAGCCAAAAAACGCCAATAGCAACGTGAGTACCGTGAGTTCCGGTCAAAACATAAAAGGTGGAACCGAAAACATGGGGCTCTCCTCGATAGGTGGACAAGGTGAGTTCATTACCAGGGGCGTGGATGAAGTGGGTAAACTCATACACCTGACAGGCCAGGAAAATGGCACCGAAGATAATGGTGCCGAAGAGCATCCACCGGGTGCTGTTGAGATTGCCCTTGTGGATCGCAGAAACTGCCAGAGCCATGAATAGGGAACTCGCTAGAAGAATGAAGGTACTGAAAGATGTGAGCTCAATATCGAACACATCACGAATATCAAGAAAGTTGCCCCCTACGGTAGCCGAAATCTTCCGGTAGATTAAATGGGTTGAGATCAGGGTTCCAAAAAACATGCAATCAGAACCGAGAAAGGCCCACATCAGGACTTTCTTGTTGGGGATTCCCGTACTGGTTACAGGCTCGTGGTGTTCAAGGGCGTGGGCACTGGCGTCACTCATGGTATAGATAAGGTAAAAAGTTCTGGATAAAAATTATTCTTCGTCTTCTTTAGGAAACAAATGATAGCCCCCGGGGCCTTCCAATGCCCACATGATCATTCCCAAAATCGCAACCGCACCAGCAATGATTGGGTAGGTATAGTCACGGACTAATTCCCCACTTGGATCTATGGTCCTGTGAAACAACATACCAATCGCTAAGCCGAGCAAACCAAGGGCAGTGATGAGGGGCCACCAGGAACGGTCAGGCATGTGCACTCCGTGATCATCCAATGGTTCTTTTTCGGAATGATTTTCCTTGGGTCCATAATTGTTTTCCCAGGCTTGGTCGCGTGCCTTGATGATAGGAGTCCGGGCAAAATTGTATTCCTTTACCGGGGAGGAAAGGGTCCACTCAAGGGTGCGGGCATCCCATGGGTTTTTGCCCGCAGGCTTCAGCTTTTTGTTGAAGAAGGAATTAATGAATTGAAGAACCCCAATGGCAATACCCACGCCAAGAATAAATGCCCCCACTGTGGCAATCTGATTCCAAGTCTCAAACCCATGCCCTTCGTTGTAAGTGTGCGTACGGCGAGGCTGTCCGATCATTCCCAAGTAGTGCATGGGGAAGAAGGTTAAGTTGAAGCCAAGGAACATAAGGGTGAAAACAAATTTACCCACCTTTTCGCTCATCATCCGGCCAGTCAGTTTGGGCAGCCAAAAGTAAAACCCGCAGAATAAGCCAAACAGAGCACCACCAATGAGAACATAGTGGAAGTGGGCGACCACGAAGTAAGAGTCCTGGTGTTGAGCATCAATTGGCACGGATGAGTGCATGATGCCGGTAAATCCACCAATCATGAACATGGTAATGAAACCAAGGGCAAAGAGCATAGGGGTGTCAAAGCGGATGCGCCCCCCCCACATGGTACCAATCCAATTGAAGATTTTGACCCCGGTGGGAATGGCAATCAACATGGTAAGCATGGCAAATGCAGAAGTAGCAACCACACCCATGCCGGTGGTAAACATATGGTGACTCCATACCGCAAATCCCATAAAGCCGATAATGGCACCCGAAAATACGATCAATCCGTAGCCAAAGAGAGGTTTGCGAGAAAAGACTGGGATTACTTCGGACACGATACCCATAGCAGGAAGAATGAGAATGTATACCTCGGGGTGGCCGAAGATCCAAAATAAATGCTGCCAAAGATGGGGCTTCCCCCCCTCCAGGAAATCATAGAAATTTGTGCCATAAGTACGGTCAAACATCAATTCAACCAAAGCGATGGTAATCGCAGGAAAGGCAAGGATGATAAGAAAGCTCACGATCAGGGTCATCCAGGTAAAGACAGGCAGTCTCATCATGGTCATGCCGGGAGCACGCATGTTGATGATCGTGGTGATGAAATTAAAAGAAGCGAGCAAGGATGCCACACCTAAAATTTGCAGGGAGAAAATCCAGAAGTCAGGACCCATATCTCCGATGACCTCAGCAAACCGTGTGTCGGTAAGAGGGGCATAACCAAACCAGCCGATAGCAGGAGATCCACCGGTGAAGAACCAGCTCAAGTTGAGAATGATCCCGCCCCCCACAAAACACCAAAGGCTCAACGCATTCATCCGGGGAAAGGCGACATCCCTGGCCCCAATCTGTAAGGGCATGATAAAATTAAAAAACGCGGCACTCAAGGGCATGATAACAAGAAACACCATGGTGGTTCCATGCATGGTGAACATCTGGTTGTATTCACGGTTGGTAAGAACTGCCATGTTGTGATCCCAAAGTTGGGAACGAATGAGCAGGGCTTCAATGCCGCCAATAATTAAAAAGAAAAGAGCGGTAAGTCCATACATCAAGCCGATTTTCTTGTGGTCGATGGTGGTCAGCCAGTCGACCAATCCGGTGGTGTGTTGTCCGGGGCGGGGGAAGACTTGAGTCTTGGCCTTGTTGTCAGCGTCTGGAGCGAGGTACTTGATTGATTCGGTTGCCATGGCAATTTGTAGGTTAGACGGTTCTATAAAGGTAGGGTCAGGATTGTCCGAGTAGATAAGCAATCAATTGATTTACTTTTTCGTCATCATTTTCGAGGTTACGAAGAGGGTGGCGGTCATCCACTCCCTCACCATTCCACATAAGGTTCCCAAATTTAATTTCGTTGGAATTTTTGAGCCATTTGGAAAGGCTTTCTTCATCGTTACGCATCCATCCGGCAGCCAGCGATGTTCTCAACCCGTAAAGAGTAAGGTTAGGACCCTTTGCTCCCAAGCCGGTTCGGTTGACCGCATGACACTGCACACATTGCAAGGACGCAAACAGTTGTTTGCCCTGTTCATAATCATCCGAGTGGGCTTTTTCCCAGGCACCTGGGTTGAGCTGAGGGGATTGCCCGGGTGAAGTTGGGCGAATGGAGCGGAATTCGCGGTTTGCACCCGAGCCCAGTTTTGGATCCGCAAAGGATACGAGTGAGCCTTTCGGGTAAGAGGATTGGGGATCGTATGATTTGGTCTGTAAGTTTGGATTTTGGGCGTTTTGAAAGCGTTTGACCCAACTGTCGAAGTCCTCATCGGTCTGGGCAAGAGCTCGGAATGACATATATGCATGAGAATTACCACAGAACTCAGCACATTGGCCGTAAAACAATCCCCCAACCGGCTCAAATTCATCTGTAAACTTTTGCTTGGCAAAAACTTTCGCCCGCATGGAGCCATCATGAACGGCTGGCATAGAGGTGGCGGCATCCGACTCGCCCATGATTTTTTGCTGGTCAGCAATAAACCACATAAAATTTTCCTGTCCGGGCATCAGGTCCATCTTCCCGGCTAATTTAGGTACCCAAAAGCTATGGATGACATCTTCAGTTCGCAGATTAATACGAACCGCCTTGGATGCGGGGAAGACTAGTTCATTGGCGGTTACAATGCCGTACTGGGGATATTCAAAAACCCAGAAAAATCTTTTACCTGTTACATTTACCGTAATCGCCCCATCGATTTGACTGCGATCTAGACCAAGCTTTTCCAAAGATTCAGCATCATTGGCATCGGGCACACGGTTGAGCAAAACGATTCCCTGAAGGGTGGGAACTGCTAAGATTACGAGAATAATAGCTGAAACAATAATCAAGCCCGTTTCAACCATGGAGTTACCGTGGGACTGGGATGGGACTTCTTTGGCTTCTTCTGCTGTTTTAGCCCGGTAGCGCCATAGCACATAAAGAAGGCATCCTCCAACGGCACAGAAAAGAAAAATGGTGATCCAGACAGATAGCATGAAAATATCGTACTGGTTTTGAGCGACCAAGCCTTTCGGATCGAGTGCGGATTGCTTGTGGTCTATACGAGAGCAACTACCAGCAAGAAGGAGAAGGGCCCCAATGATAAAGCGTGGGAGATGGATGAACTTACGGACGATGGATATCATGGCAGGATTTATAAATATCTGTCGATTACCAATGCGGCAAACAGAAGGGGGAGATAAATAATGGTTACAAAAAAGAGCTTTTTTGCAGAGTGATCACGATTGTTGGAAGTAAAAAAACGAATAGCGGGGAAGAGCAGATAAAGAGACAGAAGCACGGCTGAGGCAAGGTAGAAGGTGCCGGGTTGGGATTGTTCGATGGTAAGGAAATAGGGAGAAAAAACAAAACAGGTAAGCAGGACGGAGTAAATTAGGCTTTTACGGGCCAGGGATTTTCCGTCGGGATCTCCCAGTTGATGAAGCTTAAACCCACCCTTGGAGTAATCTTCCCTGAAGTTCCAGGCAATCGCCATAAAGTGGGGGAGTTGCCAGGTAAATAAAATACCAAATAATATCCAACCGTAAGTGGTGGGGGAACCTTCTGCCGCAACCCAACCAATCAGGGGGGGGAGGGCGCCGGAAATCGCGCCCACCTCTGTGGCATAAGGGCTACGCTTCTTCATGGGTGTGTACAACAGCAAGTAGACTGCCAGGGTGGCAAGGGTGAGAGTGGCCGCCCATGGATTTGTTCCAGTCCACAGGATGTATATTCCCAGAGACGAGAGAAGAATACCAAAGGAAACGGCAAATTCCGGACTTACCAAGCCGGCCGGTAAAGGACGCGAGGCAGTCCTTGCCATGAGGGCGTCCTCCTGCCGTTCCATCCATTGATTAAGGGCGGCTGCGCCACCTGCCGCAAGGGCCGTACCGATAGTAAGGGAAATGAAGATGGATAAATCTGCACGGAGAGGTTCCCTAACGAGATAACCTAGGGATGCGGTGAAAACAGACAGGAGGCTTAAGCGGGGTTTGGTAAGTTCATACATTCCAAGCAAAGAGAATCCCGGCGAACTTGAAAGCGAGCCGGGGTGGGGCTTAGCAGGTATGGGTTTTCCTAGACTCACGTCAGAAGATTTTCTAATGACCGATAATGATTTGGCAAACAAAAGCAAGCAAGGTGATAGCAATGTTATTATCTATTGAAAGCACAGCTAATAATTCGGTGCAGTTATATTAACATCGTCCTCGATTTGCAATTTCCTGCAAATGCTGCTCGCAGGGATTGCATTTTCTTTGATTGATAAATATTTATTTAGGGGAATGAAATTGCTTGGAGAAGCAAAGACCAATAAGAAGAACATGTGAATTTTTTCTTAAAAGTGTTCTTAGTTTCTAGCTTTGCCTTTCTTTTTTCCTGCGAAAAGAAACTCAATTCTTCAGCGGTCCGGTCCCCATTAGAAAAGAATGAAATTAGGGGAGAAGTTACCCATGTGGATCAGAACTTAAGCATGGTTCGTGTTGAAATTCTTGGCTGTGGGGAGGGATTGCTCGGTGAGTGGGGGGAGTTTGCAGGCTTTGTAAAATCCTTTGCGGTACAACCGGGAGATCTCAATTTATTAAGCAAAAAGAAAGTATTTCGTGCAACAACCCAGCAAACCTTTACTCCATCTGAGGGTGCGGGCTATTTACTAACCAATGTTTGGCCTGACGATCGGTCCGAGCGTATCCGGGTGAACAATGTCAACCGTTTGCTCAGGCGTGATACCTTAAGCATGGGTGACAGCATGATCCGCTCGGTCGGCGATACCCTTCCTCCATTTGCATTGTATGATCAGGATGGTGATATTCTAACCACTGATTATTTTGACGGTTCGGTTACCGTTCTCAATTTTATTTTCACCCGTTGTTCTATCGCGGAAATGTGCCCGGCTTCAACTATGCGGATGAAAAAACTTCAGCTTCTGGCTAAAAGCACAAAAGTGCCACATGTCAGGTTTCTTTCCATTACTTTGGACCCTGAATTTGATACCCCAGGAGTGTTAAAATCCTACGCCCGTGCTTACGATCTGGATGAAGATAATTTCCGTTTGGGCACTGCCACCAAGGCAGCAATCGATGACTTAACCCGACAATTCGGAATTTTCCGCAAAAATGTGGATGATCTTCCATTGGATCACACCATGCGCACGATGATTATCAATTCCAAGAGACAGATTATTTACCAGTTTCCCGGGAGCCAATGGGCAGTTGAGGATTTCCTTGCCCGCTTACCTGAAGGAGTGGAAGGGTGATTGTTTAATGAAAACCAACCGTACCTCCAAGCTTTCCCCTTTTTTATTGATGGTGCCATTTTTGGCTGTCTACTTCATCATCCGCTCCCTGCCGGTGGAACAGTGTGACTTTTTGCATGAGGAAACCTACAACTTGGAGGGCGAGTTAGATTATTGCGGGCCTGGAGATACGGGATTTATCGATCTTTCCATCCGCAGGTGGCCCATGAGCCTCGACTTCCGTCCCCTTGACGCCCTGGAAGTGGGCAAGCCCTGTCGGTTTGAAATGAACATCAAGCAGGCGGATGGTTCCCCGCTTTGTGAGGACGATGTTGCCCTCAGTCACACCCGCAAGATCCATCTTCTTGCGATCGATCCAAGTCTTGAAGATTATCAACACCTTCACCCCGAAGCCGATGCTTTGTTTAAAGGTATTTGGCGGTTTACTCTTACCCCTAAGAAAGCCGGTAATTACCGGGTTTATCTTGATTTAATCCCCCTGAGAAGCCCACGGCGTGTTTTGTTAGGCACTTCTTTTAATGTGCCCGGTAATCCAGCCACTCCTTCCTGGGGTAAAGACGGATCTTCGGTTTCAATGGATAACCGTACTTTTAAGGTGGAGCCAGTTGGGGAAATTGGGTCGAATGCGGAAGTTTTGCTTAAATTTTCTGCTTTGGATAAGAATGGAAATGATCTCCCCCTAAGGCCTGTGATGGGTGCCTTCGCTCACCTGGTTGCCTTCGAGCCATCCACGGATGGTTTTGCTCACCTGCACCCCTTGGAGTACGAACCTCCCAAAGCAAAGGATCAAGTGTT
>CALKMX010000091.1 GCA_938091675.1 uncultured Opitutales bacterium | reverse complement strand
GCAGGACTCCCCGCTGAACTGGAGCATAGCCTCGAAGACGCAGACGCAGATAACCAACCCACCGTGGGCGCTGACTGGGCACTTGGTCAGATTCAAGATCTCTTGGCCAAGGGAGCTCCGGGCTACCACCTATATGCCCTGAACAAGTCCCAGAGCACCCTCCAGATCCTGGAGGGATTGAGCAGGAAATAATTAGATCCCCGAAACTTCCTCGATGGTGGCCTGTGTTTTCAGACCATCCAAAAAATCTTCAAAGACCCGGTCTTTTTTACGTTCGGTCAGATATTCGATCACCTTTTGTTTTATATCTTCGAAGGCAGTGATTTTTGCGGGTATTCTTTCATGCAACTGAATGAGGTGCCAACCGAACTGGGTGCGTACCGGTTCGCTTAATTCACCTGCCTTCAATTCATACGCCGCTTTTTCAAATTCGGGCACCATTCTCCCTTTGCCAAATGTTCCTAGGTTTCCGTCATTTCCTTTATCGTCTGATTCCGAGCGGACAAGTTCGGTAAAATCTGCCCCTCCTACCAACCTATCGCGCAATTTTTTAATCTCATCAAGGGCTTCGCTAAACTCGTCCTCCGACTTTGCCATTTTGAGAAGGTGTGAGGCAGATAGCTGCTCTTCGGTGCGGAACAATTCGGGTCTCTCTTGGTAATATTTCAGGGCATCCGCTTCCGTGACTGGATCACACTGAGACTCCTCCTCCAAGAGTTGATTGAAGCGCATTTGATCGGACAGTTCCCTTTTTAAATCGTCATGGTTTTGGATCATGGGGTTGTTGATTTTGGCGAAAGCTTGTTTCCCCCCATTTTGCTTTAACCAAAGTTTAATCCTTTTTTGCAACTCAACCGAATCCACCCGGTATTTCCTCCTCCGGCTCTCCTGAGCCATCAAGGCCTGGTCAATCAACCTTTCCTTGGCAAGATCGAGGGCGGAAATCATAATGATCTCACGAGGTTTCCCCGGCATTCCCTGAGCAACATTTTCATAGAGGGCTTCGGCTTGACGCTCAATTGCCCAGTCTGGAATCACATGGTCGTTTATCTTGATCGACATAGATTAATCCCTATCTGTTTTCCTTGTCCCTGCCAAGATTGTAAGAGCCGAGGAACAATTCTCAAATTCGTCTCAATTAAATTGACCTGTTCCAAGGCAAAAGTCATAAGTTGTATGATTAAACCATTATGGCTAAGCCTGACCGAGCATCCTGGGAAAGTTTTTCTGACTATCTGATCAGTCAGGGCTTACGCATGACCGGGCAACGCAAAGCGGTGTTTGATGCTCTTTTCCGCCAATCCGGCCACTTCACTGCGGACCAACTGTTGCAGGATGCCCGCAAAATGGATAAATCAGTATCCCGGGCCACGGTTTACCGCTGCCTCCCCCTTCTCGTTGACAGTGGGACGGTACGAAAAATTGATGTGGGCCAGGACAATAAGTTTTATGCCCTCAATGAATCGAGTGCCTCTTTCAAAGCCCAGGTAATTTGTTCGGATTGTGACAAGATTTTTGATGTCGATGCCCCTTTTATGGAATGGTACGGACGCACTGTCTCGGAAAAACTCGGGCTGGAAGTGAGTGATCAGCGCCTGCAGGTACAGGCTAGCTGTCCCTCCTTTGCCGAAAAAGGTGCCTGCTCCAAAGCTCATTAATTATCTCATGGTCAGTACAGCTCCTCCCCCCTTGCAAGTTTTCCGCCGTTCAGCGGATGCGGTTAAACTTTCCGATCAACAGGATGAAATTATCCGCCTCAAAAAAGAGAAGAATGCAGTTCTGCTCTGCCACAACTATCAAATTGATGCCATACAGGAAGTGGCGGACTATGTAGGCGACTCTCTCGGACTGGCCAGGCAGGCGGCACAGACGGATGCGGAGATCATCGTTTTTTGCGGGGTTCACTTTATGGCGGAAACCGCGAAAATTTTAAACCCTTCCAAAACCGTGCTTTTGCCCGATCTCGATGCCGGGTGCTCCCTTTCCGACTCCTGCCCTGCTGATCAACTGGCCAAATACCGGGAGGAAAACCCTGATCTTTATGTGGTTGCCTATGTGAATTGCTCCGCCGCGGTAAAAGCCTTGAGCGATGTGATCTGTACCAGTGGAAATGCGGTTAAGATTGTCAACCAAGTCCCAGCCGACCGGGAAATCCTTTTCGTTCCCGATCAGAACCTTGGCCAGTGGGTTATGGGCCAGACTGGCAGGAAGATGCGTCTATGGCCGGGCAGTTGCTATGCTCATGTGCTTTTTACCAAGGAATCGATCGAGCGTTGCCGGCTGGAATTCCCGGATGCCCCGGTGGTTGCTCATCCCGAATGCATCCAATCCGTGCGCGATCTTGCCGATGAAGTGTGCAGCACCGAAAAAATGGTTTCCTACTGCCAGAGCCATGAGTCGGATACCTTTATTATTCTGACCGAGTCGGGAATGATGCACCGGCTGACCCGCGAGCTTCCTCACAAGCAATTTGTTGCCGGACCCACCGGTCATTGTGCCTGCAATGACTGCCGCTATATGAAAATGAATACCCTGCCTAAATTGTTAAACTGTTTAAAAGAAGGCAGTCCTGAGATTACTTTGACCGAGGATCTCATCGAGCGTGCGAAGCTTCCGATCGAACGGATGCTGAAATGGAGTGTTTGAGCTTTAGAGTTAAGCTCTTAATTCAGGCAAGCACCTCGATCGAATCTGGAAAGACGGCGTCCCCCAGGGCAGCCATATGACTCTGGATGGTTTGCACGAAGGATAAGCTCACCATTGTGCCCAGGGGAGCCAACATTTTACCGTCCAACAACCTTAGTTCCTCCATCAGGCGCATACCTGGTTTCAGCTCAGAAGGAGGTACCTGACTCGCCTCCATAAAGCCACCACTTAGTTCACGGGTGTTGGCCAGTGCATCAATGCCTCCAGGAAGAAACACCTTTTCGATCGAACGTATCCTTTCAAAAATTTCTCCCTTCGAACAGCCTTTCGACTCCCAACGATCATACTCCTGAGCCAGGCGGATGATGGAGGCAATTTTGCGCTCTTCTAAAAACTCATCCGAAGAATTTTCATAGTCCAACCCAATGGATTCAATGATTTTGCGTATTTTATTAAGCCTTGGAATATCTTTAAGCAAATCACTTACAAATTTGGGAAAACCTGCGATTACCTGTTCAATCTCAGGAGTGAGGTTTTCGCCGTGGTATACTTTCTGTTGAGAAGTTTCAGGAAGGGTCAGGTATCCAAGATAACAAAAGTCGGAAGCGACCTCCAACCTCCATTCATGGGCAACTGTAATCTCTTTTGCAATTTCGCGAGCCAAAGCCTTTACTCGTTGGGCCCGGCCAAAAAAGAGCGGATTTGCAGCGGAAAGAAGAGAGGTCATCGCACCAATCGCCCCATTTAAGGTTTTTTCCAGGAGTTCTTTTTCGGCAGAAATTAATTGGTACTGACGAAGGGCCTGCTGTAAATTTTTATCCAATGTCTCAGGGGTGCAAGGTTTGCCCAGAAGCCGGAAAATCTCCCCCTTTCGAACAACTTCACAAAGATCATCAAAATTTGCCTGCCCCGTGAGCAGCATGGTGACCACTTCTTTGTTTTGCTCTCTTACTTTCTCCAGGAATTGAGCTCCGTTCATTCTGGGCATTGAAAAGTCAGAGACAATGACCTGAAACTCTCCCTCTTCCTCAAGAATCTTCAATCCTTCGCTCCCGGACTCAGCGGTAAAAACATCATACTTTCTACCCAGGTTTAACTTGATTCCCTTGAGGATCGGGAGTTCGTCATCCACAAAGAGAACCTTAGCCTTAGAAGAATTCATAATTATATGTATTAGACATTCATTTCGCTCATTGTCAAATTAGCAAAATCTTGAAAGAAGGAATCAGTCAATCCACCTTAGGTTCCGAAATGTGGGCGGGTTCCCTTTCCATAAAGCACCCAAGTGCAAAGGTTTGGATGGGTTCCCCTTGGGTACTGCGAGTTTCTCTGTGCGATCGAGGCGAAGTTCCCTGATACCTGACCAAGCAGGAAGGCTTTCCCCAGCACTGTTTTTAAAATCGGCCGGGGAAAAACTAAACCGTTGCCAAAGGTTGGAACCCAACAGATTGAGCTCCACCCCATACCCATCAATCCATATCACCATTTTATTTTCTTCTGCACTCATGATTTCCATGCTCAATCTTGCACCGGGGCTTGGTGCTGACCAATTGGGCTCGTAGAGTTTATTGGTCCGGATACCCCAACCTTTCTTTTGATAAGAAAACCAGTCCTTTTTCCAGTTCCCCGAAAAATCATCAATTAGTAACGTGCGTGGGCTTGAAACAAGGGAACCCGAGAGCTTTAATTTTTCGGAGGATATGATATGGGGCAGCGAGGAGAGCACAAAGGTGTCCGATTCATAGGTGCCATAATAGTAACCAGCTCCGGCAATTGGATTTGCCAAGCGGTAATGGACATTGGCAAAGACCCAGAGTGGCCGGTCGGTGGAGAAAAGGGGTAATTCAGCCAGCCATTGACCGTTTGTCTTTGACTTTTGGGGCTCTACAAATTTCCAAAAACGGTGGATGGTGTTCGACATATCGTCCTTTGCCTTGCCCCGTTCCTGTAAAATTCCCTGCTGGGTAAAATAGACCTCCACCCCCACAATTTCTCTGGAGGAGTCTGGCTGAATCCGAAGCTGTGGCATTCTGCCTTTTGCAAGAACAAGTTGAGTGACTGGAGTCTGGGGAACCACTGAATCCCCTTTGAGTTGATGGTCGAACCAGACCTGAGTGCCCACCTCATATTCCGCAGAATCCTGATGGTTGTGATGAGGGGAGCAAACAACCCTCCATTCCTTGGTGTTTAGTTCACCGATTGCGGTTTCTAGATCATTTATTCTTCCATGGAAGTCGTTGGCTGGGCTCAGAAACATAACCGGAGATGAAACTTTCTTCAGGCTGGGCGGATCGCTCACCGTGTCAAGGTGCAGCGGATCATCTGTGTAACGGTCACTGATCCCGCCGCAGGACGGAACCGCTGCTTTTACGCGGCTGTCAGACCCGGCAATCAAAATGGTTAGTTTCCCTCCCATGGAATGGCCATAAACCCCTAATTTTGAACCATCCACCTCTGGCTGTTGCTCCAGAAAAGTGAGGCCTCGACGGCCTGCCAGAGCCACCAAAAACCAGGCGTTATTGCGGGGGGATTTGACGGGGTCGAGCGTCCACTCTGCAACTGGTATCGAGGGAAAAGCGTCCTTTCCGTAACGGCTTGGGGCATGGTAGGCATCCAATGCACCCCAATCTGTGGTTCGCTTGTATTTAGGGTCCTCGGTCTGGCCATCCCAAAATAACTTCACCTCTTGGGGGGAAACGGTGTAACCGGGAGCAGAAATCCTGCCTGCCCAAGCAATGGAAAGGGTGGCGTAACCCCGCTTGGCATTGGTCAAGACCGCATTGGAATGGGCATATTGCCCGCCGCCATGTACTTGCAACAACCCAGGTAAGTTGTCCATGCCTTTAGGGTAACCGTAAATCCCGGCCATCCATGAATTTCGCCCCTTAAACGCTCCAATACGGTATCGAATAACCTGAAGGACGACTTTATCCTCTTCCCATTCTTTAAGAATTTCCACATCCAGGTTTTCAGCACGAGGATCAAACCCTGCCCACATGGAGAGATAATCATTGGGAGGCCTTGCAGGGTTGAAATCAGGCAGGGTTTCTGCACTGGTTTTGAGTGAAATCAAAGATGTTACTAAATAGATAGGAACGAACTTGTATCTGTGGATAAACATATTAATTTCCTCATATCAGTTTGAATAAAACGATGCAACCCGATGATATGGAATCAAGCTGTCAGATTTTGGGCCTGATTTTAAACTGAAACACTTTTCAACGTTTATAACTCAAAGTAGACCCTTGCAGGTATAAATTATATAAAAGTTCATATGAATGAGGTAACGATTTCCGGTAAGGTAAAATTTGTGGATGAAATTAAAGAATTTGGCAGCAATGGATTCCGAAAACATCAAGTTGTTATTGAAACGGGGGACGGACGGTGGGACAACCCAATCCCTGTCGAATTCACCAAAGAAAATATCGAATTAAGCAAAAGTTTGCAGGTGGGAGACCAGGTACAAATTCAGTCCCGGATAAATGGTAGGGAATGGCAGGGAAAAGATGGAACAACTAAATGGTTTACCTCTATCAATGGTTATAAGATAACCAAGGAAAATTCAGGTACTCAAGACGATACAAGTTCTTCCTTCGACACTTACGACGAATTCGCAGAAGATCTGGAAGAAGATGTTTTCTGAACTCTCAAAAAAAGCATTTATTTAATTACTTTTTTCACATTAGATTTTAATCTCTAAATAAATGTATTTTTTAAGCAATCAGTGCTAATATAATAGTACAAAGCTTTAAGAAAAAATCCTCTCTATATTTTGTTAAAATATAGCCATTATATAGATTTGAGTTCAGTTTTTGTACTTTTCCTGCGGGCAAATTTTGATTTCTCCCCCTTTAAATAAACTTACTCACACACGCATGTAAGTTTGATTTAAGGGCATAGTTTCTGCTATATTGGATATAGATGCGCCTTTTTAATCTGATCTGCCCCATACTTTGCTATGCATTGCTCAGTTTGTGTGCAACCTATGGGTTGGTTAGGGAAGATGATCTCCTTGCCCGATGGTCTTTTGATGAGGGGAATGGATCTGTGGTTAAAGATTCCGTGATTGGGGGAAGTCCGCTTTTCATGAACATTGGAAAATGGGGAAGAGAGGAAGACGGTAATGCACTGTCGAAATTTTCTATGGATATAAGCGAAGGAACTGGTTTTGCGGTTGCAGAGGCAAATCGTAAATTCCAAGTGACATCCTCGTACAGTATTTTCCTTTGGTTCAAAACCAATGGATTGCCTGACGATTATGCACAGCTTTTGAGTAAACGGGATGCGACCAATTATTCCTATCTTTTTCAAATAAAGCCTGGCGGAACAAGTCTTGAGACCCTTTACCGGGCTGATGGACTAGAAACCCAGTATGGATCAACGGGAGCGGTTTATTTCAAACTTAATCAGTGGCAATGTTTGCTTTCCTCTTATGACGGAACGTACCTGCGGACTTTTCTCAATGGTAAAACTGCTGGCATTTTAGAGCTTACAGATACACCATTGAAAGACAATGCCGACCTAGGGATTGGAGGAACTGAAGATGGCAGCAACCTATTCAAGGGATGGATAGATGAACTGCGTTTTTACTCTGTTGCCTTGGATTCGCAGGATGCTCTTTCTGCATACGGGGAGGGCTTTGGTGATTTAGGTGCTTTTACTCAAATAGATGCACCCGCAGTCAACTCCGAGGAAAACTCCACCGTTGTTGTTACCTTTGTAAAAGATAATGGCCAACTCTCATCTGTGAGCGGGTTTCAAGCCAGCGATGTGGAAGTCTCAGGTGGCCAAATATCTGGGTTTACTGAGCTTAACTCCACTCACTACCGTTTTTATGTGGTGGCGAATAAAAAACCTCAGCGTATCAAAATTCGTATTCCGGCGGGATCTGCCAAGGATGACGGAAATTTTTCAGTAACTTCTGGCTTCACCAGAATCCAGCATATCGAACCAGTTACTGCAGCTAAAAATCTGGTGGGTTGGTGGACATTTGATCAAGAATCCAATCAGTCCTGGGAATCG
>CALKMX010000090.1 GCA_938091675.1 uncultured Opitutales bacterium | reverse complement strand
TATGTTGATTTTCGTCTGGGGCGTCACGCCAAAGACATTAATGGAACTGATTCTAATACTGATACTACAACTGTATCTGCTGATGTAGATTTTCTTATCAACCTTTCACCAGTAACCGCCGAAGTTCACCTAAATGTTTCTGAAGACAATGGTTCTGCAGGAAGCCTCAATGATATTCTTGAACAAGCTTTTGGGCGTTACAGTTTCAACCAAGATTTGCATTTAACTTTTGGTAGGCAAGTAACCGTTTTAGGATTTGATGACGATGAGGCCCCCGGCTTGTATGCAGTAACTTCAGCTTATTCCAACGGTGCATTCTCTCATCCTGGAAAAAGTTATGTTGATGGCATTCGTTTAAATTATAACAACGGTATGTTTGGCTTTATCTTTGGTTTACACGACGAGTACGGCTTGCACTCAGGTTCCTCTAACGATCTCGACGATGGTATAGCAATTGACTTGGCTGCCTCCGTCATGTTCATACCTGGTCTTGAAGCTCGTCTTGGCTTTGCTAATGATAATGGAGGTAAAGACAGTGCGGGCAACTCATACAAAGATGATGTCCAGCAGATCAATGGTTGGATAGGATGGAACCCAGGCGATCTTACACTCGCTTTTGAATTTGATAGCTTCAGTCTTGCTGATGACACAGATGCTTGGAATATGATGCTCTTAGCTAATTATCAATTCTCCGATTTCTTTGGTGCAACCCTTAGATACGCACACATGGATCATGAATCTGACGAATCTGACAGACTTACATTAGCATTGCTTTTTTCAATCACAGACAATTTTGAGATGAATCTCGAATACAGTTATACTGATGGTGACAAAAATGGTGCCAACTTTGATGCAAACGAGTTCTACCTTCAAGCGTTGCTATCTTACTAATTCAATAATCATTTAACTAAAAGCCCCGTTGGCCCGAGCCAACGGGGCTTTTTTCTTTTGCGGGCTTGCCAATCCGATTCATAAAGGGCATTGGATAGTTTCTAGCTTTTGAAACAATGGATGGACGATCTGGCACCGGCTCAGAAATGAGCCAAAATTATTTTCGATGAAGAACGGACCCAAGCCGGGCAAGGCACTCCTCAAACAGATTGAGGAACAGGGGCAGGAACTCGCATACCTCCAGCGCAAGTGCAAGGAGCACGGTATCCCCATCCTCATTGTGGTGGAAGGCCTGAGTGCTGCGGGCAAGGGCACCCTGATCAACCGGATCATCCAACCCCTCGACCCTCGCGGGTTCAAGGTTTCCTGCATTGCCTCCCCCAGCCGGGACGAACAGTTGCGCCCCTTTCTCTGGCGCTTCTGGAGTCGCACCCCGAGCACAGGTAGAATTGCCATCTTTGACCGTAGTTGGTACCGCAACCTGCTGGACGCCGATATTGACAACCGCATGAGCGAGGCACGGCTTGCCCGTGCCTATGAGGATGTACGGGCCTTTGAACGGCAGTTGCGCGATGGGGGGACCATCATTCTGAAATTCTTTCTCGAAATTACCCAGCAGGAACAGACAGCCCGACTGGCTGCCCTGCAGGAAAACCCCGCCACTGCCTGGCGGGTGGATGATGCGGTGCTCAAGCGCCTGAGCCGGTACAAGGAATACAACCAGGCAGTCACCCGGATGTACAAGGAGTCGGACCTGGATGCACCCATTCCCTGGGTCCGGTTAAAAGCAAGGAACAATTACCTGGCCACGGCCACCGCCCAGAAGGTGATGATCGAGGTGCTGGGCAAGCGGGTACGGTTGGCCAAGGGCAGGGGGATATCGATCCCCAAACCGAATAAACCTTTCCCCATGCCCAAATATCCCCAGGCTCCGAGGCTCGGGGAAGCGGACCTCTCCCTCAGTCTTTCCAAAAAAGAATACCTGAAAATAATCGAGGAAAAACAGGCCCGTATTCATGACCTTCACAATGAGATGTACCGCCGGCGCATCCCTATGGTCATCGTGTATGAGGGGTGGGATGCCGCGGGCAAGGGGGGTAATATCCGCCGCCTGACTGCCCGGATGGACCCACGCGGTTACGAGGTTATCCCGGTGTCCGCACCCAATGATATTGAAAAGTCCCACCACTATCTCTGGAGATTCTGGTCGGAATTCCCCAAGGCCGGACATGTGGCCATTTATGACCGTTCCTGGTACGGTCGCGTGCTGGTCGAAAGGGTGGAAGGATTTTGCAAGGAATGGGAGTGGAAACAGGCATACCGGGAAATCAATGAGATGGAGGAAAATTTCGTCAACGCCGGGACGATCCTGGTGAAATTCTGGCTCCATATCGACCCGAAGGAACAACTCCAACGGTTCAAATCACGCGAACTCAATCCTGCCAAGCGGTGGAAACTGGGAGAGGAGGACTGGAGGAACCGGGAAAAATGGAATCTTTATGAACGGGCAACCAATGATATGTTCCTCCGTACCCATACGGGGCATGGGCAGTGGACAATTGTGGAGGCAAACTGCAAACGCTTTGCCCGTATCCGTGCCCTCAATACCGTGATTGGGGCGATCGAAAAACGCTTCGCAGAATAAAGAGCCTCTTTCGTCTACCAGATTCCTGCCCGGGCATAAATCAATGTAGCCCGGGTCTTACCCAACTGGGTGACAACACTCTTGCCACACTCTTTTTTACATCGTAGTAAAAAAGATTCATCTCTGCTTCCTTTCGGGGCAGAAAGTAAATGCAAACCTAATTATTCAACCCTAGATTCTTTAATTCATGGCCGCTTCCACTTCCCTTTTACCCGAAAAACTTCACGAATATCCACAACAGGATGTAATCGATGGATCCGTTGGTGAATCCGCTGCCGTTCTTGATGATTGTATTAATCAGAACGATGGCGTCCTGCAACTTTTACATCGTTATGCTGGGCGTACATTCTGTAGCCCCGGGAAGCGACTGCGCCTCGATGAGGACTCTTACCACCCCGACTATATGGGCGGTACCGGGCTGGATGAAATCTGGATGGGGTGCACCGTGCCCATCGTCACCGGGGTGATTGATACCCGCACGGGCAAGGCCCCATACCGCGAGGGGGAATCGCATGTGCTTACTCCCGACGGGCAGGTGATTTCTTTGCAGGATTTAATCCTGGGCAACCCCGTGGCTGTCATGGGCGAAAAAGTGACTGCTTTCTCCAGGGAACTCTATGGTGACCCCACCTGGCCGATCGTATCCAAAAAGTTCGACAATTTAAACCCCATCCCTCACCACCTTCACTGGGCGAAGTGGGAAGTGTACGACATTAATTCCTTTGATAATCCTGGCGTATGTCCGTCCCACTACCACACCACCGCCATGGGCCTTTATCCTTTCGTAACCAAAGACGACTTTCTTGCCTGCATGAAGAGTTTTGGACAAGGCGAGTACAACGGTGTGCGCCACCTTTCTCCCCATGTGATGATGAAGTTGGATAATGGTTTCGTCATGCCAAACGGTGTGCTGCACTCACCGACCGATCTTTGCACCCATGAAGTCCATGTGACCATGGACGAACACTTCCTTGCGGAGGATCTCACCCTGGACGGCCGTATCGGGGCGGCGGATGCCTTCTATGCATGCCGCGAGGAAGATTATCCAAAGGATAAGCATGAGGACTGGGAGTACCTCGTGGAGAATTTTGATTTCGAGGCCAACCAGGACCCAGACTTTGTGAAGAAGAGCTCACGCCCAGCCATCACCGCGAATGAATTTGCGGGTGATGGGGTGGATGCCCAGTGGATTGTTTACGGGAATTTCCTGGGCGATCAGAAAGTATCCATTCTTCGTCTTACCCTAGCCCCCGGAACCAAGACCACTTTCCGCCCTGAGTGTCCAACCTTATTCCACACCAATGGGGGAACTGGACGCGTTGGAAAAATGGCAGTTAATTACAACCACAATATGGTTCTGGGACAGCTTTATGGTGAGATCGGTTTTGTGACCCAGGCCGCTCTTAATAATGGCGGAGTGGAGATTGAAAACACCGGATCTGATCCCTTGGTACTAACTTTCGACTTTCCTCAAAACGCCCACTCCCAAACTCCTGGTGTTTAAGAACTGGCTAAAATCCTATCCACCTCGGCTCCGATAGGATTTCTTGCCAGATCGTAGCAAACCTTATTCTTTGCTTCTTTAGACCTCCCAATTACAGACAAGATAATGAGCGAATCTACCCAGCCCAACCAACGCTCCGGATTACTTTCCGGAGGTAACTGGATTATTGATCAGGTAAAGATCATCGATGTGTATCCCAAGCACGAGCAATTGGCCAATATTTACAGCCAGTCCCAGGGAACCGGTGGTTCCCCGTACAATGTGCTGCTGGATCTTGCCAAAATGGGAGCCAGGTTTCCCCTCGAGGGAGCCGGGTTGGTCGGGCAGGATGCTCTTGGCCAGTACATCGTGGAGGATTGTAAAAACCATGGCATTGCCACCGCTATGCTCTCGGTCTCTCCGGGTACCAGCACTTCCTACACCGATGTGATGACCGAAAAAGACGGGGGGCGCCGTACTTTCTTTCACAACCGTGGGGCCAATGCCACCTGGGATGGTTCGGAAATCGATTTTAATGCCAGTTCCGCAAAGATTTTTCATCTGGGATATCTCCTCCTGCTCGATGAGCTGGACAAGGAAGACCCCGAGCATGGCACCAAGGCGGCCGCCCTGCTTGCCAAAGCACGGGAAGCCGGGATGAAAACCAGCATCGATGTGGTCAGTGAGGATAGCGACCGGTTCTTCAAAATCATTGCACCTGCCCTTAAGCAGGTGGACTACTGTATCCTTAACGAGGTGGAAGCCAGCAAGGTGACCGGTGTACAGGTGCGGGAGGACGGAAAACTTCTCGAGGATGGTATTGCCCAGGCCTGTGAAAAACTTTTTGAGCTCGGGGTGTCCGAGCTGGTGGCCATTCACTTTCCCGAAGGGGCCTATGCCCTGCGTGCAAATGGAGAAAAACTTTTGCAGGGCTCCCTCGCCCTGCCCAAGGGATACATCAAAGGAGCAGCCGGGGCAGGGGATGCCTTCTGTGCGGGTGTGCTCTTTGGTGTGCATGAGGAATGGTCACTGGAAAAATGCCTGAAGACCGGAACCTGTGCCGCCACTGCCTGTATGTCTGACCCTACCTGTACCGACGGGCTCCGCTCCCTGGAAGACTGTCTTGCCCTGGCCGACCAGTTCGGGTTTGGGGAGGACGAAAAGTAATTCCTCCAATCTTCTCATCCATTGGACGGTTTTGATAGAACCGTCCGATTTGTTACCTTTTTAAACAACCTCCAAAAATATGTCTGAAAACAGCAATGATTTCGATCCCGCAGTTCGGGAAAAAGCCTTAAATGAAGCAGCCGCAAATGAATCTTTTCCTGCGGCACAGCCGATTGTCAATGCCCATGCCCATACTTTTTATTCCTTTAATTACAAAGGCTATTCCCCCACCACCTTTGCCCTGGAGGCAAAACGGGCAGGTCTGGAAATTGGCGGGATTGTAGATTTTGATGTGTTGGACGGTCTGGATGAATACTGGGCTGCCAGCCGCCGGCTCGACCTCAAGGCATGCATCGGGCTGGAGTCCCGGGTGTTTGTGCCGGAATTTTCCGACCGGGTGATCAATTCCCCCGGGGAGCCGGGCATCAGTTACCACATGGGTACAGGATTTACCACCACCCGCATCCCTGCGGAAGCTCAGCAATTTCTGGACGGTATGCGCCAAACCTCGGAAACCCGCAACCGGGCAATGGCCGACCGGGTAAACGCCTATCTTAACCCCTTGGTTCTGGATTATGATGTGGATGTCAACCCGCTCACCCCCCAGGGGAATGCGACTGAGCGTCACCTCTGCCTGGCCTATGCCCGCAAGGCAGCTGCCCAGTATCCAGAAGAGTCCGCCCTGCGTGCCTTTTGGGGAGAGAAATTAGGGGTGGCCCCGGAAGATCTCAAGGAATTGCCCGATGGCCGGGCGATCACCGATCTGATCCGGGCGAAAACAATGAAGAAGGGCGGGGTGGGATATGTACAGCCTGATTCCGGTTCCTTTCCCAAGATGGCGGATATGAATGAATTTGTCCTTCTTTGTGGTGCCCTGCCCACCATCACCTGGTTGGACGGCACTTCCGATGGAGAGGCTGCGATCGAGGAATTGGTGGAGGTTGCCCGTTCCACCGGTGCGGTTGCATTTAATATCATCCCGGACCGTAACTATACCCCAGGATCACCCGATCAAAAACTTGCCAACCTCCAGCAGGTGATCCGCCTGAGTGCGGACCTTGGCCTCCCCCTGATTGGGGGCACGGAAATGAACAGTCCGGGCCAGAAATTTGTCGATGATTTTGATTCCGCCGAGCTCAGTCCGCACCGCGAGGCATTTCTCTGCGGGGGGTACATCCTCCATGCCCACTCCACCCTGCAAAAGGCACGCGGAATGGGCTACCTGAGTGAATGGGCCAAAGGCAATTTCTCCGATGTTCACCAGAAGAATGAATTTTTTGCCGCATTTGGTAAGGTGTTTTCCCCGAGGGGCGAAAGCGTGCTGCTTGACCGTCTGGATAAGGAAATGACTGCCGAGCAGGTGCTTGTGCTTGCCGGTGAGGCAATGGGGTAACCCTGGATTTCCTGATTGATTGATGGCTGGCTCCTACGTTGGGTTTGGCTTTGGGGCAATTCAGGGAGGAATGTTTCTTCCCCTTGCTCAAAAATCCGGTAATTTTGACCGTCTGGTCGTGGCTGAAATTGACCCTCAAATTATTGAGGGGGTACGGGCAAACCAGGGCACATATCATTGCAATATCGCCCATTCCGACCGGGTGGAGTTCAGGACGGTCGAAGGGGTGGACGTGCTCAACCCCACTCATGCCGATGACCGTGAGAGGCTGGTTGATGCGATTGCAGGGGCGGGCGAACTGGGCACTGCCCTGCCAAGTTTTCACCTCTATGACTCCGCACCCGCCCCAGTTGCCCGCTTGCTTGCCGAAGGGCTGACCCGGAAGTCCAAACGGCCCAACCTCCCTCCCGCAGTGGTTTATGCTGCTGAGAATGATTCCCGGGCGGCCACCCGTCTGGAAGCCCTCTGCTGGGACCATGCACCTGCGGGATTTGGGGACAAGGTGGTATTTTCCGAAACAGTGATCCCCAAAATGTGCACCGTGGTGCAGGACCCTGTGAGAATGGAAAAGGAGGAGCTGGTCCCGATGTTTCCGGGGGCAAACCGTGCCTTGCTGGTGGAAGCATATGACCGGATTTTGGTGGAGGACCATATTCCCGCCGGTTTTGAGCGTGGAATTTCATCTTTTGTGGCCAAGGCCAGGCTCGATCCATTTGCCCAGACAAAATTTCTCGGCCACAATGCGGTCCATGCCTGGCTGGGGTATCTCGCCGAGGGGGAGGGCCTGGTGCTGATGAGTGAGGTGGGCAAACGGGACGACCTGATGCGGGAAGCCCTGGAAGTTTTTGAAAAGGAAGTGGGCCCGGGCCTCATTCATGCCCATGCCCGGGTGCCCGATCCACTATTCTCCCCGGAGGGCATACAGGAATATGCCAAGGACGCCCTTCAGCGCATGGTCAATCCATTCCTCAATGATCCCATCGAACGGGTAACCCGGGACCCCTTGCGCAAGATCGGGTGGGAAGACCGGCTGGTCGGGGCCATGCGCCTGGCCATCGATGCGGGCATTCAGCCCCAGCTCCTGGCGAAAGGAGCAAGGGCAGCCCTGACACGGGCAGCCAGGGAAACGGGGGAGTCTCCCCAAAAAATTCTTCGAAAAAGTTGGTCATCTGAGGCAGCCCGGGAGGAAATGGATGCAGTGCTCTCCTTTTTGCTGAAGTAGCAACCCTCCCATTTCTCATTCCTTGGGTTCCCAAACCTTTGATCGAAAGTGAATGAAATTTGCCATTCCATGATTGCTTTTCGCTCAAAAACGATCAAATTCAATCACTTACCCTTATGATTCAGGACAATTCACCAGCCCTTGCCCCTCAGAGACGCGAGCGTTTGCGCCAGATGTTGCGCGAGGGAGGCGTAGCCCGGGTCGATGACTTGCGCCGGACCTTGGAGGTATCGGTTGCCACGATCCGTAGGGACTTGGAAATCCTCGAAGAGGAAGGAAAAATCCGTCGGGTCCATGGGGGTGCGGTATCGATGGAAAGCCGGCTGGAAGAACCTGTATTTGAAAACAAAACCAACCAGGCTGCCAAGGATAAGCAGCGTATTGCGGAGGAGGCGTACTCGCTGATCGAACCCGATGAGGCGATCTATTTGAACGGGGGGAGCACCACCTTGTTCCTTGCCCGTTTGCTGCGTGAACGTACGGATCTTACCGTGGTGACCAACTCTCTGCAGGCTGCGATCGAACTGGCAGACTCCGGGCCGCGGGTCATTTTGATCGGGGGGGAGCTTCGCCGGATCAGTCAGACCATGGTGGGCCCGTTGACTTCTGCAGTGCTTGCCCAGGTGCATGTGGACAAGGCTTTTATGGGTACCATGGGATTTTGCCTGAAGAATGGGCTGACCACCACCGATCCCAATGAGGCATACTCCAATGAGATTGTTGCCGAACAGGCAGGTCAGGTCATCCTTATTGCCGATTCCAGTAAAGCGGAAAAAGTCTGCTTTGCCCGGTTTTCCGATCTGGAGAAAGTGGACCTGCTGATCACCGACAAGAAACTTTCCACTGAGTATGCCAAGGATTTGCGCAAACGCGGAATCAAGGTACGAACGGTATAAAAAAATTTTTCGATTTAAACTTAGAACCCCCTTACAAGGAGAAGAACAAAACAAAACATGGCCACACCCGTAATTATGCCCCGCCAAGGACAGTCGGTGGAGAGTTGTATCCTGACCGAATGGAAAGTAAATGTAGGCGATCAAGTTGCCGAGGGCGATGTGCTCGCCGTTATTGAAACTGACAAGGCGAGTTTCGACCTGGAATCCACCGCAGCAGGTACCGTACTTGCCCTTTTCTGGGAGGCGGACGACGATGTGCCCGTTCTTGCCAATGTTGCCGCAATCGGGAACGAGGGGGAGGATGTGGAAGAATTTCGTCCGGCTGGCCAGGGCAGTGCTCCCGCCCCCGCCGCCGAGACCCCCGCTGCCACCCCTGCTGCCGCTACTGCTAGTGCTGCACCGGTTGCTGCTGCTGCCGCTCCGGCTCCCGCCCCCAGTGGTGGGATTGCCGCCAGTTCCGGAGTGAGCCCACGGGCCCGCCGTCTGGCTCATAAGCATGGGATAGATGCAGAGTCTTTACCAGGAAGTGGTCCAAATGGCCGGGTGATCGAGCGTGATGTGGAAGCCGCTATCAGTGGCCGCCCGCGTTTATCCGCCACTGCCCGTGCCCGTTCGCTTTCCGGAGATCTGGAAAGTCCCGCCCGTGGGACCGGGCTTGCCGGGATGGTCCGTTCGCAGGATTTAAAAGTTCCTGGCTCGGTCGAGGGTGCAGAAGTCACCCCAGTCAAGGGTATCCGCAAGGTGATTGCCGAGCGGATGATTCAGTCACTTAGCAGCACCGCCCAGCTTACCCTGCATGCATCTTTCGAGCTAACCAGAGCCCAGGCATACCGCAAGGAACGTTTGGATGCCGGACAGTCCAAGGTATCTCTCAACGATGTGATTGCCCACGCCATTGTACAGTCGCTCAAGGAGCATCCGGAAATGAATGCCCATTTTCTGGGCGACCGGATTGCCACTTTTGAAAAGGTACACCTTGGGGTGGCCGTGGACACCCCCAAAGGTCTGCTCGTTCCCGTGATCAAGGATGCTTCCGATAGGTCCATCGAGCAGATGTCTGCCGAGGTAAAGAACCTGGCCGGTGCCTGCCGCGAGGGAACCATTTCTCCGGACAATCTCAGCGGGGGTTCCTTTACCCTGACCAACCTGGGCATGCTTGGGGTGGAAACCTTTACCCCGGTATTAAACGCACCGGAAGTTGCCATTCTTGGGGTGGGTGGAATTGTGCTCAAACCGAAACGCACGGAGAGTGGATCGGTGGAATATGTGGACACCCTGCCGCTCAGCCTGACCATTGACCACCAGGCAGTGGATGGGGCACCAGCTGCCCGTTTTCTCCAGTCCCTGGTGGCACGCCTGGAAAATAATCCGGGTGCCTGAATGCTTTATACAATCTCAAAAACAAGTAAGAAAAATTCCTGAAATAGAAATGAAATACGATTTTGCAGTTATTGGTGCCGGACCTGCGGGTTACGTCGCCGCGAAAAAAGCCGCGGGTGCGGGTCTTAAGACCTTGCTGGTGGAGAAGAAAAAGCTCGGAGGTGTCTGCCTCAATGAAGGATGTGTACCTTCGAAGACTTTGTTGCAGGCAGCCAAGACTTATCACCATGCCAAGCACGGTTCTGTCTTTGGTGTAAATGTGGATGGGTTGAGCTTTGATTTCCCCAAGGCACATGCCCACAAAAACGGGGTGATGGACAAGATGCGCGACGGCATTGCCGGGTTGATGAAAAAATACAAAGTGGATGTGGTTGAG
Source organism: uncultured Opitutales bacterium (assembly GCA_938091675.1). Classification (GTDB taxonomy): domain Bacteria; phylum Verrucomicrobiota; class Verrucomicrobiia; order Opitutales; family Seribacteraceae; genus Chordibacter. The sequence goes on along the minus strand of CALKMX010000090.1, from coordinate 1,279 downwards.
GGAGAAGCCGTCCTTCAGCCCAACCGTAAAATAATCATCAATGGCGAGGAGCATGAGGCCGATAATATTTTGATCTGTACGGGATCTTCCCCTGCAGTTCCCCCCATCCCCGGAATCGATCAGGAACATGTGGTTGATTCAACCGGTATACTTAACCGTGAGTCCCTCCCCAAGAGATTGATCGTGGTGGGTGGCGGTGTGATCGGGTGTGAATTTGCCTGCATGTATGCATCGGTCGATGTACCGGTCACCGTGCTCGAAGCGATGCCGGAGATCTGCCCCAACCTGGATGCGGAAATCTCAGCTACCCTGCGCACGGAACTGGCAAAGAAGGGGGTGGAATTTCAACTCGGGTCCAAAGTGGAAGAGATTGGTAAATCCACCGTGACCTACAATGATGGCACCGGAAGCAAGGAAATCGAGGGCGATCTCGTCTTGGTGGCCACCGGTCGCCGTCCCAATGTTTCGGACCTCGGATTGGAAGATATTGGACTGGAATTTTCTCCCCGCGGGATCAAGGTGGATGACAAAGGAGCCACCAATCTGCCCGGTGTCTGGGCAGCCGGAGATGTCACCGGGCGTGCCTGGTTGGCTCATGCTGCCAGCCGCATGGCCGAGGTGGTGGTCAACAACATCACCGGCCGGACAGACCGTATGCGTTACGACGCCATGCCCGCAGTGGTCTACACCAGCCCGGAAGTGGCGGTAGTCGGACTGACCAAGGAAGAAGCGGAAGAGCGTGGAATCAAGACCCGTTCGGGCCGAATCCCCATGGCAATCAATGCCCGTTATATTGCGGAAAATCCCGATGAGGCAGGCCTGTGCAAAGTGGTGCTGGAAAAAGAAACCAACCGTTTGCTCGGAGTGCACATGGTCGGGGGTGCCTGTTCCGAAATGATTTTTGGAGCCACCGCCATGATCGAGACGGAACTCCGCGAGGAGGAGATCGAAGAGATCGTATTCCCACACCCGACCACCTCCGAAATTATCAAGGATGTGTTCATGGCCGTCCGCTAAATCCATCCAACAAGTTTTTACTCATAACCCTTTAACACCTATTCGTTATGCCTAAGTCACAAATCGTCGAACCTGCCAAGGAACGCAAAGCGGGAACCGTTCCGTTTAAGGAAGTACCCCTCAATCAATACAAGAACGATATCAAGAATGAAGTGGAGACCTACGGTGCGGAAGCCCTGATTGGAATTTACGAGGATATGCTCCTCATTCGCGAGTTCGAGAGCATGCTCCAGAGCATCAAGACTCAGGGCTCCTACGAGGG
>CALKMX010000089.1 GCA_938091675.1 uncultured Opitutales bacterium | reverse complement strand
GACTGATCCCGTCCTGAAGTAGTTGCATGTGCAAAGCCCGGTTAACCTGAAGAAAGAAATCTCCCCGTCCACAGTCCAAAACGATCTTGATCTGTTCGTCCTTTAATTTCTTGGCCTGGTTCATCACGGTATGCTCTTCCCAGTTTCCACGATTGGTACTAATCTCACCCAAGCGTTTCTTGATTTCCCAATTATTAGGAAAAGGACGGATATCCACCCCGCCCATCAGACAGACCGAGGTACCGAAAGTATCAGGATGACGAATGGCTAAGTACATCGCACCATGGCCCCCCATGCTCATTCCTGAGATTGCCCGGGAAACGCGGTTCGCCCGGGTGCGGTAATTCTTGTCCATGTATTGCACACACTCCACCGCAACATGGGTCTCGTATTGATAGGTGGGATCGATGGGGCTGTCATAGTACCAACTGGTCGAGCCGCCATCAGGGCATAAGATGATGAACTCAAACTGGTCCGCCAGCTGGGCACACTGGGTGGACTGGTTCCAGGATGCATGGTTCCCACCTGCCCCATGGAGCAGGTAAAGAACGGGAAACTTTTCCGCATCTCTCTCGATATATGCATCGGGCAGAATCACAGTCGCTGGAATGTCTTTGTCCATCTTAGCACTGGGCACCTCAATGACCTCAACCTTGGCCGCATGAACCAAAACCCCTCCGCAATAGGCAAGAAAGGAAAATAAAAGGGCTGATACTTTCATGGTACATGTAATTGCAAACGATTCCCTCATGTTCAAACCAAGAAACAGAGTTGTTTAAAAATTAGAATCTTTAGGAAGTGATGCAAAAGCGCTAAACCATTTGTTCATATGGGCGGCGGGACAAAGACATTTGTGGTGATTGGCGGGGGAGCGGCCGGATATTTCTGTGCCATTACCGCGGCGGAGTCCAATCCATCGCTTCGGGTAATTTTACTGGAGGCTGGAAACCAGGTTTTGCGAAAAGTGAAAGTTTCGGGCGGGGGAAGGTGCAACCTGACCCACCATTGTTTTGATCCCAAAGAACTCAGTACCCGCTATCCCAGAGGAGCCAAAGAACTGCGGGGAGCGTTTCATCACTGGCAACCCAGAGACACCATTGATTGGTTTGATAAGCGGGGGGTACAGACAAAAGTGGAACAGGATGGCCGGATGTTTCCAGTGACCAATGATTCCCAAACCGTGATCGATTGCTTGCTTTCCCAGGCCCGCAAGCACGCAGTATCAGAAAGATTGGATGCCCGGGTGACCGCTCTTAAGCAAAGGCAGGAGCAATGGGAGGTTCAAGTAAACGGGAAGGAATCCTTGCTTGCCGACCGCGTCTGCCTTGCCCTTGGTTCGCTTAAGCAATCCGGGCTTGAGCAGGTATTGGCGGGGCTTGGACATTCCATTAGCCCCCTCCTTCCCTCACTCTTTGCCTTTAACCTGCCCCACCATCCCCTCAAGGAACTGGCCGGGGTAGCTGTGCAACATGCGGCGGTTCGTACCTCTCCCCAAAATACCGCTCAACACGGACCAGTCCTGATCACCCATCGTGGCTTGAGCGGACCGGCAATCTTGCGGGCCTCTGCGTGGGATGCCCGCGAACTGGCAGGACTGAATTATCAATTCACCACAGAAATCAACTGGCTGGGGAAAACCAAACCCATTGAAGCTCAAAACCGCCTGCAGGAATTCCGCAAAGAACGGGCCAGCAAGAAGGTAAAAAATAATCCCTTCGAGGAATTGCCCAAGAGGTTGTGGTTACACCTGGTTCAAAGTTGTGGCATCGATGGAGAGACTACCTGGGCCCACTTATCCAAGCAGTCGATGATAAAACTTCTGCAACAATTGACCGCATATCAGGTTGAGGTATCGGGCAAGACGATGAACAAGGAAGAGTTTGTCACCTGTGGGGGCGTAAGCCTAAAGGAAGTGGATTTCCGTACCATGGAGAGTAAATTAGTTCCCGGCCTGCACTTTGCCGGCGAATGCCTGGACCTGGACGGAATTACCGGAGGGTTTAACTTTCAGGCGGCATGGACAACTGGATACCTTGCCGGCATGGCCATGGCCAGCAAACCTACTTAAACGGAAGCCTTCTCGCAAACCGCTACCGTCTTCTCCAACGCTTCCTCAAGAAAACCAACCGGTTCGCGGGCCCGTAATTCTGGGTTGTACAATTCGAGGGAAACCGGGCCGCGGTAATTGATCTTTCGCAATTGATGAAGGGCGTCCTCAAGGGGGAGTACCCCATCGCCAGGCAAAACGCGTACAGCGTCATCCTTTCGCCCATGTGGCTTGATTCCTGCAGGACAATCCGCAAACTGAAAAATGGTGATAAAATCGCCCTTTAATTGGCCCAGTTCAGAAAAGTCCGATCTTCCGAGATACATGTGAAAAGTATCTGGGATAATGGCCGCATCCCGACGACCGGAGCCCTCGGCAATCTCCTTTGCCTGATGCAAGGTGGATAGACCGGGGAAGAAATTAAGAAATACCACGCCTGCCCCCATACCATAATCGGTCTTTGCCATATCCAACACCTGACCGTAGCACCAAGAAGCAATTTTGGGATCAAACATATCCCCTTCCTTAAAGTTTGGAACCACCTGAATATTTTGGCTTCCCACTTCGGAAACCATACGCAATCGATTCCTGTGTTCCTGCAAACGGTTTTGGAATTTTTCCCGACTGACATCGAGCCCGGACCAAAGCCCGATCACACTGGGAACATAAAGTCCGAGACCCCTTATATACTTTGCCAAGTCTGCGAGGTTTCCACCCTCTTTCTCAAAAGTATTTAATTCCCCGTCCCAGGGTTCGATACAGTCGAACCCCGCATCCGCGGCGAGTTTGATCTTTTGCTTGATGCCCAGCTTCTTACTCAGGGTCGCAGTATCGAGGCAAATAGGCCATCGGCTGCGACCCTTTTGCCACTTGTTTTTTTGCTTCTGCGGACTGATCTTTCCGTAAGACAGGCCGTTCAGACAGGGTACAGTCAATAAGGAAGATTTGATAAAAGATCTGCGCTTCATAAAAATTATCCAATCCTCGGCAAATCCAAAGATCAAGCGTTATGAAGGTGGAGGGATGAAAAGGTTTAAATTGCCCGCCGGAAAATTCTGATTAGGTTATCCACTACATGAACCTAAACACTTTGCTTGAACATCTCGACCAAGTTGACGAACTTACTTTCGTTCTTCCCAACGGTACCCATGTACCGCCTCATTTTCATCTGACAGAGGTTGGACTTGTGTCCAAAAAATTTGTCGATTGCGGAGGAACGATACGGGACGAGAATGTGATCAGTTTTCAGCTTTGGAGTGCGGATGATTATGATCACCGACTCGCCCCCTGCCGGGCTTATGGTATTATAGAACGGGCCCAGGAAGCACTCGGTTTTGGAAATTTGGAAATTGAAGTGGAATACCAATCGGACACCATCGGGAAGTATGGAATTGAGTTTGCTAATGGACGCTTTCTTCTCACCGCTAAACAGACGGACTGCCTCGCCCCGGACAAGTGCGGAATCACCCAAGCCCGACCGGTCAGCTTATCGGTTGCAGAGTCATCGGGATCCGGCTGTTCGCCCGATTCCGGTTGTTGCTAAATACCTAGCCAAAGCTCAGGCACAAGCCTCGAGCACGGTTGCTGTTTGCATTTTGTAGCGAAGGGGCAAAGATTCGCTCACGCTCCGGTAAGACGAAGGCTTTCTGGGCAACCTACGCAATTCATTCCAGGTATCTGGCTGGATAAAGGAAAGCAAGGGTTGTTCGGTCCCGGGGAGACTGAGCAAGGAATCCCTAACCCGTTTATCCCAGTCAAAAAGCAGGTCATCCGGCCATGGTTTTAGATCCTCGATTTTGCGGTTCTCGTGAAAAAAATTGGTATCATGATGAGTGCTGAAAATCCGGTAGTCATCCGTCAGCTCCTCGCCCTCCCCCACATCGCGCACCGCCACCTCAAAACCGTAACCAGTGGTCAGGGTGTTGGCATGATCGTCGTGGTTCATGTACTTTGCCAGGTCCCAGGATACGATACGGTTGCCGAGGTAGTCCTCGTAGGAATATTTTTCGATGTACTCCAGCAATCCCGGATCCACCTTAGCGTATGTATCTTCGGAGATGACAATATCCAATCCGTCCTGCACAAAAGTGATGGTGCCTTTGGGAATGGGTCGTGTTGCGACCAAGCCGTAGCCTTTCTGGTCAGATATCCAAACAATTCGCACCCAGGGGATGATCATATATTTCTAATGGATTTGTAAAATTACCTTCTTCCAATGAATTTATTTTTTAAAGAAGCAATCCCAAAAATTTATAATTTTCAGCGATCTAAAATTCAGGAAAATTTCAGAGCAGAAAAAATGGTGATTGAGCAATTCAATCCAACAGGTTCATCACCCCGCATCTTGACTTTTCTGGCTGATTAACCGCAGAGATCAAAGAGGATGGATCACCTACTAAAACCACCCCTAACCTCGCTCGACTGACCGCGACATAAAGAAGTTCACGGGTGAGCAGACGGGCATCCGCAGGGGGAAGTACAATCAAAACCCGGTCGAATTCGGAACCCTGGCTTCGATGTATGGTGGTGGCATATCCAATGGAATAATCCGGCAACCTGGCACGGGAAACCGGGCGAATTCCATCTTCGTTAAAAAAGTGTGCCTGGTTGTTCAAGAATACCCCGTCGTCCCCATTGAATAGGCCAATCGAATAGTCATTGCTGCTTATGACCACGGGTAATGCTTGGCCATCCGCATCGGGAAAGAGTTTTCGCACCCGATCATTCCATCCATCCACCCCATACCTTCCCTGGTTGTGAGCACAAAGAACGCGAAATTGGTTCATCGCAACAAGGGCATCCTCTGCATTATGGGATTGGAGCAACCCACCATATCCATCCCTAAGCAAATCAGAAACCCTGGGATCGTCCAATGATTCGATCACGCATAGAGACTGATCAGAAGATTGGGTAATTTCGACAGCATCCTCTGCCCTGCCCTCCTTTATGGCATCGCAAAGCTTATCGATCTGAGCGGATTCCAAACCTTGAAAACGACGATGGGAACGGGACAGGGAAACCATGCATCCATACAATGGGCTTTGGCTTTTCTCAAACTTGCCGATGCCGGAAAACCGGGAAAGAACAGATTGTTGAGCCGGGCAAAAATGGTTGGGAGTACCGTGGCGGATCAGGGCATTATAGACTGCCCCGCCCTGAACGGGGGATAATTGGTCCGCATCCCCAACCAGAATCAAAGCCGCGTCTTTTCGCAGGGCTGAACAAAGTTTGGCCATTAAGGGAAGGTCGACCATCGATGCCTCATCCACCACCACCACATCGTGCGGGAGCGGATTTCCGGCATTGCGTTTAAAATCGACTGATCCATGAACGGGACCAAGCAGGCGATGAACTGTGCTTGCCCGGGAACAAGAATGTAATTTTTCTTTCAGGGGTGAAGGAAGCTCGATTGCATGAAGGGTGCCGGAAATGGATTGACTCATCCGGTGTGCTGATTTTCCGGTCGGTGCAGCCAGGGCAACCGATAAATCAGGTGTTTGATCAAACATACAGGCAAGCAAATGAGCCAGGGTATGGGTCTTGCCCGTACCCGGACCTCCGGTCAGTAAAACCAGGGATTTTTGCAGCCCTACCCCAATAGCCAGTGCCTGGCTTTCATCAACATGCTCCCGGATATAAGTGTTAAAAAATTCAATATCTTTGGACGAACAATCCCGTGAAGATTGGGAGGCACGAAAAGCGAGGCTATCGGCAATTTCCTTCTCGTATTCATAAAACCTGCGGAAGTAAAGACTGCCTGATGAGGTGAGCACCAGGGGCAGCCCGGCAGAGGGCTCACCCACAGCGGAATAGACAGATGGATCCTTACAGATGTCGGAATATTCCTCTGCGAGCAAATGAGTGATCCCATTTTCTGTATACTGGATTAAACGCTCGCACAACCGCTCCAATGACTCGGCATGATCGGGATTTTCGCGGGTTGTAAAAAGGGATGAAATGGCCCGGCTCAGTGCGTGCGTATGAACGCTGCCAAGTTTGTCTCTTTCCAAGTTCATACTGACAGAGCCGGACATAAAACCTCCTCCAACTTCTCCACTATTCCCCAGGATGGACGGTCATAAAATATCCCACGATTGGTGGAGGGAAGCACACCGCGGGTAAACAAATAATAAACTCCCCCGAAGTCCCGTTCATAGGAATAACTTGGGATTCTTGAACGAAGAAAACGATGAACCGCCAGAACATACAAATGGTATTGCAGAATGTAGTGGTGATCGAACATTTCCTCTTCGACCGCAGCCTGTTCAAAACCATCCGCCCGCCCATTGAGCAAGTTGGACTTCCAGTCGACAATGAAATAGCGTCCATTTGTACGGAAGACCAAATCAATAAAGCCAGTGATAAATCCATCCGACTCCAGATCTTCCCACCCGTGCCCATCCAGACCAGACAAATATTGTTTTAATTTTGATCCGTCCGGTAATCGATTTTTCAAATTGCCAACTTCCCGGGAGAGGGAGGGAAAAAGAAACTCCATCTCTTCCATACGATCGGACGCGGACAGGGAGGACAGGGAAAAACCGGGAAACAATTCCACATTCATTACCCGTCCGACCATTTCCAGAATGGGCCCAGTCCATTGGCTGGGGTCAAATTGATGGAAATTTAATTTTTCCGAGATCAAAGATTCCCATGCTGAAGGATCATCAAAGCAGATGTGTTCAAATACATCGTGCATAAAATTTCCCGCCTTTGCACCGGCTGGAAAATCAAAAATTTTCTCCCGTTGTGCAAGGGGAGAAACGACTTCCTGCTCAGGGGTGGAAACACTGTCGAGATCGGAACCTTCGAAATCAATCTGACTGGTCAGACTACTGAATGATTCTATCCTTCCTCGTTTTGGGAAAGTGCGGGTTTCAGGAAAAGGTTCGTGTAGGAGGGACTCGGTATCCATGACCGGATTCTTTGGACGCCAGGAACTGTTGGCCGTGTCGGTTGGATGCAAGGGGATAAACTCGTGGGAAATATCTTTTTTATTCCCCAAACTTTCGATCCATCCGGAAATCCCCCCACCCTCAAACGCTTGATTAATTCCCTGAAAGATTCTTCCCTGAGCGGTCAGCGGTTCGTCTTTTTCCGGAACTCCGGGAATGTGATAAAGATAGCAACGGGAAGATGCACGGGTCAGACCGACATAAAGCACGCGGGCATCTTCCTGATTTTCTTCGAGACTTCCCTGCTCCAACTCAGTTGCCGAAGAAAGTTCACGCATATTTACCACCAAGTCTCCCTGTTCATCATGATAAGTGAACGAACCTTTTTTACGTTCCGGGGAAAAACCGAGAAATGGCAGAAAGGTGATGGGATACTCCAGGCCTTTGGATTTGTGCACCGTGAGGATGCGAATTGCTTCGGACTCGGATTCGAGTCTCAATTGAAACTCCTCATTTGACCGGTCTTTTTGGTCCATTTTGGTCCGCAACCAGACCACCAGAGAAGAGGGAGACATGGAATGGTGAGCCGTTGCCTGGTGCAGCACTTCCGCGAGATGTAAAAAATTCGTCACCCTGCGCTCACCGTCCGGACGGACCAGGTTTCTCTCCATTGAACCGGTTCGGCGGAACAACTGCTGCAGGGCAACATAGACTCCCCGCTTCCTCCAGGTTTTACGGATCTCCCGGAACTGAACCACCCAGTTTTCCCATTCGTTGGGATTTTCCTCCCATTGTTGGAAATCCTTCCCGCACATCCCGAGAAGACCGGTGGACAATGCCCGTTTGACCGCCCGGTCACTCCGGGCATCGGCCAGTCCCTGAAGCACCCAGCATAGCTCTTTCGCCTCATCGGTCTCAAATAAACTCATGTCGGTAAAAACGATGGCGGGCAATCCACGGCTTCCAAAATACTCCCATACCTTACGGGCTTCCCAGTTCGACCTTACCAGCACGGCGATATCCCCCGGCGTAACCAAATCATTCCCCACCCGTCCGTTTTGAAGCAGATGAAAAATTTCGTTGGCCATATCGGTACGGATGGCGGATTGAGCATCCGATTTATTGGGTGGGCGTTCCTCCGGTCCGCTTAATTCCCGAATGATGAGGGCGGGGGCATCGCCAGTTGCATATTGAAATAATTTTTTTTGATCCGCTTCGCCTCCCTCATTTGGATGAACCGGATGGAAGGGAAGTTGCGGGTGCAAGAAAGGACTCTCTGTGGAAGCGGAAAGGAAATAATTGACCGAACGGACCAGGGGCGTGGTAGTGCGGAAATTCTTGTTCAGGGAATAGGTCTTGGCACCGGTGGCACGGGCAAAATCAAAATAGGCTTCCAGATCGGCTCCCCGAAACCGATAAATGGATTGCTTGGGGTCTCCTATTAAATAGAGCCTGTGCTTTTCCCCCATGCCGAACAATTCCCGGAAAATTTTGAACTGCACCGGGTCGGTATCCTGAAACTCATCAATCAGGGCCGCTTCAAAACTGATACGCAACGATTCCCGGAGAGCATTTCCGGATGGGGTATCACGGCAAACCGCATCTGCAGTCAGCCGCAACAAATCATCAAAGGAAAGCAGACCTCGGGCAGTTTTCCAATGATCTATGCGACCGCGTAAAAAATTGGCCGCATCCACCCGTACCGCGGTTGCCAGGATATCCAGCACCACAGAAAAATTATCGGCGAGGCAGGCAAACCTGGGCTTTGGCCGGTCGGCAAACTCCTTCCTCACCTCGAGCTTGGACGCCCGAACATCCCTTAAAATCTCAATTCCTTGGGGAGAAATTGATTGTTCGATGAATAATTCGTCCAGTAATTCCCTATGGCGGAGAAGTTGCTTAAACGCGCGGTTTCTTTTGGTCACACACTCCTCGACAAACTGGGCATATTCAAGCTGGTCATCCTGCCATGCATCCCGGAGCTGATGAAATTGACTGACCAGTTCCTGGCAGACAGTTTCCGGATCGTTCCCCTGATCAAATCCCATCCGGAAGGGACGGGTGGCGGGCAAGCCCTTGTAAAACTTGGTCAAGTCCTCAGTGCTAATCTTGGCAACCCTTGCCGATGCTGCTACCACTGGATCAGAGCCCGCCATGGATAACCGCCAATATTCAAGCATAGCCTCGGCGATCAAATCATCCGCAGACTGATCGAGTTCAGCTTCGAAAAGGGCCAGTGTCTCCAGTGAATTTTCAGCCAGTACCCGGTTACAAAATCCATGAATCGTATGGATGACCGCCTCATCAAAACAGGTGATGGCCAAACGGAGCCTGCGGATACAAAGCTCCCTTTCCTCATCGGATTCTGCAAGTTCGCGGATGGTGGCATCCTCAATGCTGGCAACGTCTCCGGTTAGAGACACCAGGGAATCGACCAACAATTCACGAATGCGCCCACGCAATTCCTCGGTGGCCGCGGTGGTAAAGGTAACCACAAGAATTTTCGAAACTTCCACTCCATGTTGGGCGACCAGTCGCAAATATATTCTGGCGAGAGCGTAGGTCTTACCGGTTCCCGCACTTGCCTCAAGCAGGCGTACTCCCTGATCCAGTGGCTCGGTGGCACAATCAAATGGAACGGGTGATTTCATAGTTCCTTTTCCTCCAACTGGGCAAGGATGAGTGGATCAAATATTTTTCGGGCAAGTTCAGGAAATTCATTCTGGGCAATGGGATCTTCACGAAAACAGGTTATATTTTCAATCGACTCTCCCTCTTTGGGTCCGCCCCGTGATTGATCCGTAGATTCCCATTCTTTGCGGGCCAAAGCGAGGGCAGATGCATGGGACTGTTCATCTTTCGGATCGGCTGATTTCATCCGTTCCTTGTGGTATGCATAGGAAGAGGCGGGGAAAAATGGAATTGGTCTGGTGGTTCCAGCCTGAAAAATTTCCATCAGGTCGGACAGGATTTGCTCCGCAATGGATGGTTCGACCGGTCTGAAGCTGAGAAACTTGTTTGATTTATCCATTCCAAAAAACTGGGACCGGAAAGGACCGGATTCATGAGTACAGGCGATCAGATGCCGGATCCAGGTGGTCAACCGGTCCTTGGGACGAGTGACTCCACAACGGTACAGAACCTGACAGCCATCCAGAATGGAGTCGATTTCTCCAACCAGACGGGTGCCAGAAAAGATTGCCTCAAAATGAAGGGGGCGATCATAGGTTCCCCGTAAGGCATCGCCCCATTTGCCCATAAACTGATCAACCTCCTGGGCAGTATCGTTGAACCAGACTTTGCCCAGGCTACCTGGGGGAAGACTGCCCTTGGCCTTTTCGAGGGCGTAGAGGTTGATGTCCTGCCCCTCGTTCAACCGAGTGGAAAGAAGACTTCGTTTGATTCCGTACTTCTGTAAATTGTCCAGTGACATGGGTTCATGCTCCGGCGGCGGAGCATCCTCCTGCCATAAGGAAATGCCCAAACGGTTGACCAAAAAATACTTGGCCGGGCTTTCAAAAAAACGGACAAAGTCACGGATGGAAACTTCGTTAATTAGCTCCGGTAATTTCGATACCGGCGAGGAAACAAAAGGTTGAACCCTCTTTTGTGGGGTCATCAGGGCCCGGGCAGCCAGGCATTGTTCGCTGGAGAAGGAACGGATATTTTTTTTACCGGTAAAGTTTTCCGGACCAAAAGGGTGCAGGGATTGATGCTCAACCAGGGCATCTCTGGCAAATAGTTTTACCTTTTCGGAATTTCCAAAGTCGCACACTTTATCCAATGCATCCAATAATTCATTGACCACCACCGAAGGGGGGATTTTTTCCTTTCGCCGGATGGACTGCCCCACATAGCTAAGATACAAATGATCGCGGGCACACCAAAGAGACTCCAGAAAAAGGTAGCGGTCATCTTCCCGGGCGGAACGGTCCCCTGGCTGGCGGTTGCCGGACAAATCAAAACTGAGTGACTGGGACTGGCGGGGAAAAGCTCCATCATTCATTCCAATCATGCAAATTACCCGGGCATTTACGCTGCGCATCGGACGCAACCCGCAGAAAGTCACCCCTTGGGAAAGAAATTGTCCCTGGGTGGCACCTGACTCAACCACATTGCTTAAATGGTAACGGATCACCCGTAGGGTAACCGAGGAATTAGGGGCAAGGTTACCATAGACTATATCGAGGTCATCTACCGCCTGGATGATCCTTTGCCTGTCCAGCAGCGTCTCATTGTTTTGCGGGAAAAAAAACGATGTCAGGGAATCGAGAAATTTTTTCCAATCTGAGAGCGTTTTGTTCATCCTTGATAATTGCTCGAAAGTCCGCAACCCATCGACCACTTGAAAGAGTTTGCTGAAACGGAGTGTGTTCTCTCCTTCCAGCTCGCCGTAGGGCATGATTCCCTCCCAGGTCCGGGTATCGTTGGAACGCATGCAGTATCCCAGTGCCATACGGTCAAGGGCATGTTTCCAGGTATGCTCATCGGTCGCGGTTGACCCGAGGGATGCCCGGTGCCCGCCATCCATTCCCCAGTGAAGATGGCACTGAGCGACCCATTGCCGGTAAAGATCGATATCCTCATCGCTGAGCTCAAAACGGGCACGCATCGGCAGGGAATCCAAGAGGTCGAGCACCTCACGGTTGCTTGCCCGACCCTCGAAAAACTCCAGCAGATTAAAAAAGAAATTTACCAACTGACTTTGCTGGCGTGGTTCTCGATCGATTATGGAATATGGAAAAAAGTTTTGCTGTTCATTTTCCGCATCTCCAAAAGCCGCCCGCAAATAGGGAGCATAAGCCTCCGGATTTGGCATCATCACAAGTACATCGCCTGGCTTGAGGGTGGAATCGTCGGCAAACAACCCAAGAAGGTAATCCCGAAGCACCTCCGCCTCCCTCATGGGACTGTGACAACTCATAACCCGGATGGATGAATCATGGGGATCGTAAGATGGACGGTCCTCCGGCAGATCGGTAAAAACCTCGAATATCCAATGCTGTAAAGAGGACAGCAAGGAGCCCCCCCCGGGCTGACGGAAGTGCAAAGGGATATCGTTGGCATTCCGATCGATCAGGAGATTAAAGAATTCACGACCTGTCCGGCCCAGGGATCCAATCAGGGGGTTCCCACTCTCAATGTTCAAATCTTCCTCCTGCCAAACCCGTTCCGTGTCCTTGTTCAAACGATTAATCGCCCTTTGTTTCGATTTCTCCGATTGTACATCTCCCCACATAACCGGAGCAGGTTGCAGCGAATAAACCTGCAACAAGCCAATACGACTATAGGCATGCAAGACATCTAAGAAAATCGGGGGTAGCGTGGATATACCAAAAACAGAAAGACGGAGAGGGAGAAAGTGAGGGTCTTTGGGTACCTCCATTTTTTGGATTTCTAAAACCAGTTCGGGCAAACATTTTTGTCCAATAGAGGCATGTAGCTCCCTCCAGATTATTGACTGCCAAGGATGATCCCCCTCGGACTGCCTGCCCTCACTCCATGCTAAAATCATTTCGGGACGATAAGTCTGATAGGTGTCAAAAAGGGTGGATATCTGGCGGCATAAGCGGAAACACCTTTCCAGATTTCCGCTATCATGAGCAAGGTAGCTGACGACCGGAGAAAAAATTCCGGGATTTTCCTTGGTTAAAGCAGGTAGGATCTCAAAAATTCTCCATGCCATCCCCTCCTTGGTAAACGGGTTACGGGAGGGACCATTTCCCGTGAAGCCGCGCAGGATCATCCAAATGGTTTCCTCAGGAAAACGGAATTTCGATTGCCCAAAAATTCCTGCTTTTTGGGCAAGATTCAATTTCAGCCATGTGGACATCCCCCTACTTTGGACCAGAAACTCTTCATGCTGAAATGGATCGATGGAACAAGCACCCAGATTTTCCACGCATTTCCCAACTAGGACTTCCGGATCATTGGATCCGTACAACAGGATACCATTGCCGCTGGGATGTTCGCTCACCTTTGCCAATGGGTAAAGGGTTGACTTGGATGAAATCTTCAAAATGTCAGGTGATAGTATAGGCAAATAAATTGGGAGTTCGACAAATGGGAAAGCTAATTATTGAAACGGTTTACATGTTATCCATCTTGACGGACAAATAGCGTCCTTGATCTATTTTCTTAAAGGCATGAATGAAAATGGAAAGATGATCACAAAGTCATAGGTTTTCCTGCTCAAGGTTATTTGACAAGCCCTACTTTTCGGGTTCTTTTCAAGGAGTACCAAAACCAAGCCATGAAATCTTCTATTTTAAAAATCATATCCTTTCCTGCCTGCAGCTTATTGTATTTCCTCCTTTCCTTCACTTTATATGGGGCGGAATTGGATGACTTGAATCAGGAACTAAGGAAACTAGAAATTCAGGAATCTGAAATCCAACAAAGAAAGCAGGCAATTAGGAAACGCATTGGCACGCTGAATATGCGAAATGCTCAACAGTCGGCAAAAAGTGAAAACCGTTCCACTTCTCAGAAATCCGGTAACAAAGCAGATAAAAAAACTTCTGCGAGCCTTTCTTATTACTGGGACAACCGTGATTTCACCACCCTGAACCTGCTCACCAGTACAACCGGATTGCCCTACGACTTTAGTATCTGGGGATTTACCGATCTGCATGGT
>CALKMX010000088.1 GCA_938091675.1 uncultured Opitutales bacterium | reverse complement strand
AGTTCCCAATCAACCGCTCGAATTCACCAGGTTGGGCAAGAATGGCTTCCATTCTCTTTCGGGCAGCCGCCTGGATTTCAGGTATGTGAGCAGGATTACCTCCACCCAGCATCAAGGGGGCGGGGTCAGCGGACAGAGCCGTTCCCAAGTCATCCATAAGTTCGGAAATTCCGATCTTGCCGGCAAAGCGTTTCCCAAATTCTGAAAGTTCCATTTCTATTGGTCTGAAAATTGCAGAATTCCTGATTTCAGGCTCTTGCGGAATGACGAGGGGGACTGTCCGGTTACCCGGTTGAAGACCACTGCCATTCTTTCGGGATCATTGAAACCACAGCGTTCGGAAATCAAACCAACTGAATAATTGGTTTCGGCAAGCAATCTTCTCGCCTGATTCACCCGCATCCGGCAGAGCATCTCCCAGGGAGTACGCTGGAAGTATTCCTTGAACCGTCGCTCCAGGGTTCTTCGGGCGATGCGCAGGTCTCCGCACATTGAGCTGATGGAAATGGGTTGCTGCATTTTTTCGGTCAGGTAGGACATCGCCCGTCGTAGCAAGGCATCCTCCACCGCAAGATGGTTGGCTGAGTGTCGCAAAACAATACCGCTTGGGGGGATAAGAATGGAGGTGTGATCCGGGGATGTTCGGGCAAGAATATCGTCCATTGCCCGGCCAACTCGCTCCCCCAAGGCTTCCCAGGGAATAGCGATGCTGGAAAGGGTAGGGAAGGTAAGATTGCAAACCAAAGGGTCGTCATTGGCCCCTATGATGGCCACATCGTTGGGCACCTCCAGTCCCAGTTGTCCACAGGCACCGCAAAGAAAGCGACCGAGAGGATCGTGAACCGCAAAGATTGCAGCTGGCTTGGGCAGAGCATGTAGCCAATCCTTCATTTCCGGGCTTGGTTTACGGAAGGACTCACTGTAACGGGCATCATCAAAGCCTGTTTCAATGTGGGTGAACGAGGGAGTCTCCAAGCTGCCGGCAATCTTTTTAAAGCCCTCTATTCTTTGGTTGGAGTAGGGGGTACCGTTTCCCAGGCAGGACAGACTTCGAAAGCCAGCATTGGAAAAAGCCTCCGCAGCCTCCCGTCCCACCGCCCAGTCATCCACATCCACTGATATACAACCCTCCACAATTTCATCGGTGGCCACGAGGATGGTTGGAGCAAGCTTGGCGAGATGAAGAAGCTCCTGCGAGCGGTTCGGCAGAATTTCGAGAATAATTCCAGCCGGTTTTATTTGGCCGATTAAATTTTTCAGTTCCTCAATATCTCGGTGAATACTCAGGATGCGATAATCCTGTGCCCGTCCCGCGAACTTGGCAAGTGCCGGAGTTAGGCGACGAAGGAAAACTTCGGACATGATTACTGCCACGGGTTGACTCATCATTTAAGTAAGGAAAATTTTTTGGCGTGATACAACAGAATTTATACGCAATTTGCGGTTTTATTCTTTTGGCCAATGAAGTAAGATACAAATCTTACCTCACATTCAAAGATCATTTCTAACCCTTGTATTAATATGGCCCATTTTCCCTGTGATAAAATTGCCTACGAAGGCTCATCTTCCAAAAACCCGCTTGCATTCAAGCATTACAACCCCGAGGAAATCGTTGGGGATAAGACAATGAGGGAGCATCTTCGTTTTGCTGCACCCTACTGGCATGTGATGCGCAATGTTCTGGCCGATCCGTTCGGCGGGGGGACCGCCCAGATGCCCTGGGATGATGGCAGTGACTCCGTGGAAAATGCCCTTGCCCGGGTGGATGTCTTTTTTGAGTTTCTCGAAAAGGTGGGGATTGAATATTACTGCTGGCACGATCGCGACATCGCTCCTGAGCTCAATGATCTGTCTGCGTCCAATAACGCCCTGGATCAGGTGGTGGCCAAGCTCAAATCCAAGCAGGAAGAGACTGGAGTGAAATTGCTTTGGGGTACCGCCTGTCTCTTTGCCCATGCCCGCTATTCCCAGGGGGCGGCCACTTCGCCCGACGCCAATGTTTATGCCTATGCCGGTGCTCAGGTAAAGAAAGCCATCGAAGCCACCAAGGAACTCGATGGTTTGGGCTATACCTTTTGGGGCGGTCGCGAAGGATACTCCACTTTGCTCAATACCAACATGAAGCGCGAGCTCGATCACCTGGCTGCCTTTCTACATATGGCGATTGAGCATGCCGACAAGATCGGTTTTGACGGGCCCTTTTACATCGAGCCCAAGCCCCGCGAACCCTCCACTCATCAATATGACAGCGATTCCGCAGCCTGCCTGAATTTCCTTCGTGAGTATGGATTGATGGATCGCTTTTCCCTCAACATCGAAACCAATCACGCTACTCTCGCTGGTCACACCATGGAGCACGAACTAACCGTGGCTGCCAATGCTGGCAAGCTTGGCAGTGTGGACGCTAACCGTGGAGATACCCTGATTGGGTGGGACACCGACCAGTTCCCCACCGATCTTTACCTTACCACCCAGGTAATGCTGGTGGTTTTGGGAATGGGCGGTTTTAAAACCGGCGGGTTAAACTTTGATGCCAAGCGTCGCCGGGAGTCCCATGAGCCCATCGACTTAATGCATGCCCACATTGGTGGCATGGATACCTTCGCCCGTGGTCTTAAGATCGCTCATGCAATTCGTGAGGATGGCCGCTTGGCTGATTTTGTTGATCAGCGCTACTCCAGTTTTGATTCTGGAATCGGTGCAAAGGTGGAATCCGGTTCCTGTACTTTCGAGGATCTGGAAACTTATGCTCTGGCAAATGGGGAGCCTGGTCTAGCCAGTGGTCGGCAGGAAATGCTCGAGAATTTGATCAACGAATTCATCTAAATTGTCTTAAACCGATCCCTTTGGGGATATGGAGGTATCACTACATGAAAAAATTACCCGTTATATTATCGGCTGGTCTACTGCTTTGCTTTACCAGTTTTCCTTGCCTTGGCAAAAAAGACAAAAATTCCTTGCTTTTTAAAAGTACGGAAGACTGGAAAAGGAATGCGCAAAAGATCGAAGGACTATCGGTCGATAAGGGCATGCTTGCTCCTACTGGAGACAGTGGTGTTTACCGCAGTAAGCTGGTCAGCTTTTCTTCCAAGAAGGCAGCCAAATCGATTCATCTCTCATGTTCTCCGTTATGGGAGAACTGGGAAGCGACCCCCCAGAAAGTAGCACCCCGAGTTCTCGGTGATGCTCCTATCTTTTTGGTCAAGGGTCCCAAAGATTATTGGCTATTTGGTCGAAAAAAAGGATCCCCTAAAAAACCTGCCGGGTTTAAGTCCAAGAAAGTAAAGCTAGAGGGATATGATGTTGAATTGCTCACCACTCCAGACCCCAACCTCTACATTGCACCGGGTGGACTAAAACAAGCAGAAGGTGGTTACCATGCCTGGCAGAGCCGGGATATGAAAAACTGGGTGCATCACGGCTCCGTGACCGCATCCCATGCAAAGTGGTCGACCACGGCTGAATTTGCAGACGGGAAGGCTTACATTTATTACGATTTCCCCAACGACCAGGATCCCCATGTATATATCGATGATGATTTAACCGATGGCATACCTGGTAAAGATATGGGGCTGGCCTTTAACGATCCATCGGACGGATCGGACTGTGCCATTATTCGTAGCCTGGATGGTAAGTTCCATTTGATTTATGAAGATTGGAGTCCGATAAATGCGGGAGCACATTCCTGGGATTCTCCTTTGGCTGGCCATGCAGTAAGTGACACAGGGGTTGGAGATTTCAAAATTCTTCCACCAGCGGTTGATTACCGAACCAAACCGACCGGAAAATTTATCGAGTATCCCCATCCACACTGGAACTTAGAAAATCCTGAGAGATTTCCTGCAAAGAGAGGAAATCGAGCCTTTGCCAGGTATGAGGTACATGAGCCTGAGCAGCATGCTTATGGAGACTGGGGAGCGATTGCTATTGGTGGCAGGTATTATCTGGTGGCCGATTATCATCCCGCTCATGAAGCTATCCGTACAGCTCTGTTTACCTCGCCCAGCCTTGATGAGAAGTTTGAATACATTGGTGAGTTGGGAAGGGGACATCCGGATCCGGATATCGGATTTGCCGAGGGACAGTTTTATCTGATTAATCAGACCGCAAAGGATTATGTAAGCCCCGGTCCATGGGTGGAGAAAGTAGAGGTTCGTGTAGGGGTTGATACTTCCAATAACGGCGAAGCTGATAGCTGGAGCGACTGGGCGGAAGTCAAAGAAACATACGATCACATCGCTGGCTTCTCCAAGCAGATTAAACGCATTCCGGCATCGTTGAATCTTTCCAGCCTGCCCGAAGGACATGGTTTTTGTTTCGAACTTCGCTTGTCGGATGTAACCAAGAATAAGTCCAAGCCAAGGATCGATCAGGTCGAACTCAGTTTCCTTCCCTGATAGGATTTACTCGATGAAGGTCATTAGATCGAAATCCTTGCTCCCCTTACTGTTTGGGGTATTCGGTTATGGTATTTGTTGGGGGCAAAGCAGTCCCAATATCGTTCTGATCATGTGTGATGATCTGGGTTACGGGGATGTACAGTGTCTCAACCCTGAAAATGGCAAGATCAAGACTCCGCATATCGACAAGCTAGCCAGCGAGGGCATGACCTTTACCGATGCCCATTCCGGTTCCTCTGTCTGTACTCCCACCCGTTATGGTTTATTGACCGGTCGATACTCCTGGAGGACCCGCCTTCAGAATGGAGTGGTTGGTGGGTTTGCCCCCTGCCTGATTGTGCCGGATCGCTTGACTGTTGCCGGATTGCTCAAGAAGAAAGGCTACGCCACCGCCATCGTTGGCAAGTGGCACCTCGACTTTCAGTATCAGGATCCCAAGTCTGGCGAAATTCTTGCCAAAGGAAAACACAAGCGTGCCCCAATCGGGGCAACGATACCGGACGGTCCGGTTCATCGCGGATTCGATTATTTTCACGGAAATCACCATGCCGGTAGTATGGATACGATTATCGAAAATGACCGAGTGATCGAGCGATTGGACGAGATTCATAACCTTCCCCGGCTCACCGAAAAATCAGTGGAATATATTCAGCAGCGGGCAAAGACTCCCGACCAGCCTTTCTTCCTCTATGTGCCGCTTGGGTCGCCTCACACTCCAATCGTACCCACCAAAGAATGGCAGGGGAAGAGTGGGCTGGGAGATTATGGAGATTTTGTCATGCAGACCGATGCCTCGGTTGGGGCGATCACATCGGCTTTGGAGAAACATGGATTTAGAGACAATACCCTTGTCATTTTCACCAGTGATAATGGCTGTTCCAAAGCAGCTGGAATCCCACAACTTCGTCAACAGGGTCATCATGTCAGTGCTCATTACCGCGGGTCCAAGGCCGATTCCTGGGATGGCGGTCACCGGGTTCCTTTTATCGTTCGCTGGCCGGGCACGGTTAAAGCGGGCTCGGAGTCTGATCAATTAATCACTTTGGTGGATGTGTTTGCCACCGCTTCCGAGATCACTGGAGTTAAAGCACCTACCATGGGAGAAGACAGTGTCAGCTTTTTGCCTGCACTTTCAGGTAAACCGATTCAGTCTTCCCGGAAAGGTGTTATACATCACTCCATTTCCGGCCACTTTGGCTATCGCCAAGGCAAGTGGAAGCTAATTCTTGCCAGAGGCTCCGGTGGTTGGTCATCACCCAATGAAAAAGCCAGTAAGGGAGCTTTGGAGGCCCAGCTTTACGATATGGAAAAAGACCCGGGCGAGAAAACCAATCTCTATCTTGAGCGTCCGGAGATTGCCAATCGCTTGTTGGCAAACCTTACCTCTGACATCGAGCGGGGCCGCAGTACGGACGGACCCATTGCCAAGAATGATCTTTCCAATATCAGGATTTGGAAAAGTGGCCGTGATGGAACAACCAAGAAGTCATCTGACTAAACTTTCTTTGAAGCGAATTTAAGGGTTGTCCATGCATGGGAGCATTCAAATGCTCTTGGTTCATGAGCAAGCCCTTTCTTTTTCTAACCGTTCTTACCGCTTTCTTCTTAAGCTTCTCTCATGCTGAGATAGCCCTCTTTAACGGCCAGGATTTAAGTGGATGGCAGGCTCAGGATATGAGTTACTGGGCGGTCGTTGATGGGGCAATTGTGGGTACTGCCGGAGAAAAGAAAATCAAGGG
>CALKMX010000087.1 GCA_938091675.1 uncultured Opitutales bacterium | reverse complement strand
CAGGATTGCCAATAAATCTCGATCTTCTCCTGAAAGTAAAATACGGACATTTTTCCAACTATCCCCATCCCCGTGACCAATCGTCAGAGTGGCTTGCGTTACCTTATTGCGTAAACCTGTGCCCAGCCCTCCCATTAGGTTACTTTGTTCCTCATTATTGATTTTAAAGTCAATTTCCCTCCCTTCATCTATCCAACTCTGAAAATCCTGCCACGCCATCTCGCGTATTCGGGAATCAAAGGCACCACGGGATAAGGGAGACCAATGCAAGGAGGCAAAGCATCCTAGGGATGAGACCAGTAAAGCAGATAAAAATATAGGAGTTACCCAGGTCGATTGTTTTACCCCTAAAGACTGCAAGGCAACAAGTTCACGGTCCGCAGACCATTTACCCACACAAAAAATAACCGCCAAGGAAAACCCGAAGGGTAAGCCCAATGAAAGGGCAAAGGGTAGCATCAAACCAATGAGTTCAAAGAATAAAGCAGGAGAAAGGGAAAGGGCACGGAACAAGTCCTCATCATGTTTGGATAAATTTCCGTACAATAGGATGATGCTCAAAATTACGGTGGATAAAAAGGTGGTACCCAAAATCTCACGCAATACATAAACACGGATAATTCTGGAAGACCCTGTCATTACTTATTGTTCAATTAAAGGAAAGACGGGCGAGGTCTTCTTTAGTATCCACCCCAATGCTTCCTTGCTCCACAATCTCAACCGCAATTCGTTTCCCATTTTCCAAGGCACGTAATTGTTCAAGCTTTTCAATTTCCTCCAAGTTCCCTTTGGGCAAATTAATAAAATCCTCCAGGAATTTACGGCTGTATCCATATAAGCCAAGATGCTTGAAAGCAGAACGGTTCAAATCTCCTCTACTCTCCCGATCATAGGGTATCGGACTGCGAGAAAAAAACAGGGCAAACCCAGTTCCATTTACCACCACCTTGACCTGGTTAGGGTCATGAAAATCCCCGGAGTGATGAAACCGGGTGGCAAGGGTGGCAAGATCCGCACTTTTTCTTCGTAACGCTTTGGTGAGGGAAAGGATATGATCCCGGGTAACCATGGGCTCGTCCGCCTGGACATTCAAAACCTCCTCTTTCCTCAACGATTGGTTGGCAAATGCGATTCGGTCGGTACCGGATGGTAAGTCCGGATCGGTAAAGACACAGCAAAACCCGTGTTGCACCAGGGGTTTGGCGATTTCTTCCCCGTCTACGGCAAATATAAGCTCATATTCAGGCACCTGCTCTTTCAGGCGATTGGCAGTTCTTAAAATCAGGGGCATTCCACCTGCATCTGCTAGTAATTTTCGCGGGAACCGGGAGGATGCAAGCCTAGCAGGCACAAGAATGGTTGGCAATGTGGACGGGTCTGGCATACCGGATGAAATAAGCTTTGTTTTGGGTAACTTCTTGGGTTGTCGCAAGCAAATAGCTGATTAGACTGATTCCTATATCATGTCAGTTCAAACTTCAGCAGTCTCCGCACATCTACCCATGCCTGACCGGTTTTCCTTGCCTGATGCCAACGGACGGTTCGGTCCCTATGGGGGCAGTTATGTGCCTGAAACCCTCTACCATCCACTCAGGGAGTTAAATGATGCCTATTTGCAGGCCAAGTCGGATCCTGCCTTTCAGGATGAACTAAACCAGTTGCTCCGTGAGTTTGCGGGCAGACCGACTGAATTGTACTTTGCAGAACGCCTGACCCGTGAAATTGGCGGTGCCAAAATCTATCTGAAACGGGAGGATCTCCTCCACACAGGTGCCCACAAGATCAACAATGCCCTCGGCCAAGCCCTCCTTGCCAAAAGAATGGGTAAAAAACGCATCATTGCCGAGACGGGAGCGGGCCAGCACGGAATTGCCACCGCATCGGTTTGTGCGAAATTCGGACTGGATTGTAAGATCTACATGGGGGCAGAGGATATGCGAAGGCAGGCACTCAATGTTTTTCGCATGCGGTTGAGCGGGGCGGAAGTCCACGGGGTGGAGGCCGGTAGTAAAACGCTCAAGGAAGCGATCAATGAAGCCATGAGGGATTGGGTGACCAATGTCCGCACCACCCATTACATCCTGGGCTCGGCCTTGGGGGCACACCCCTACCCTGGTATGGTTCGCGATTTTCACCGCGTGATCAGCGAAGAAACCAAAAGACAATTTCTAGAACTTGAGGGCCGTTTGCCCGATGAAATGATTGCCTGTGTGGGAGGAGGAAGCAATGCGATCGGTTTCTTTTTTGATTTCCTGGAGGAACCAAATGTCCGGCTGGTTGGGGTCGAGGCAGGTGGCCGCTCCCTGGATGAGGGCGAACATGCCGCCCGTTTTGAAGGAGGGAAACTGGGAGTTTTACAGGGGTGCAAAACCTGGATTCTGCAAAATTCAGATGGCCAGATTAACCCCACCCATTCGGTCTCTGCCGGGCTCGACTATGCGGCCATTGGGCCGGAGCATGCCTACTACCGCGACCTTAAGCGGATAGAATTTGCCAATGCCGGGGATGAAGACGCCCTTCTGGCTTTTCAACGGCTTTCCTCCACCGAAGGTATTTTGCCTGCGCTGGAAACCTCCCACGGGCTTGCCCATGCCTTCAAGCGGGCAGGACAAATGGGCAAAGATGAATTGCTTTGTGTCAACCTAAGCGGGCGCGGCGACAAGGATGCGATGGAAGCTGCCAGGTTGATGGGGGTGAGCGGACTGCCCCAAATGCCAGTATCATGAACAGTATGACCGGATACGGCCGGGCGGAATTTTCCCTGCCCGATCATTCTGGAGTGGTTGAAATTTCCTCCGTGAACAAGAAAGGGTTTGAATTTTTACTGCACGGTCCAAAAGAATGGCAATTTTTTGAGAAAAAAGCTCAGGAGCTTGTTCGTTCCAAAGCGGAAAGAGGTCGTATCAGGCTCTCGGTTCTTTTGCATCCACAAAGCATCCTTGCTCAGGATTCATCCGCGGAGCAGTTCAAAAAAGTTCATGATCAATTAGAGGTGTTAAAAACCATTTGTGAAGAGGGAAATGTTTCCTATTCCCCATCCGTCGATCTCGTACAAAGAATTCTTTCATCCATGCCGCGTGATATCATCCTGCCCAACTTGGAGAGCGTGGAGAGTGTTTTGATTGAATCGACCAGGCTTGCCCTCAAGGAGATGATTGGCATGAGGCAGGATGAGGGAACCTCCCTCGCCACCGACTTAAAAAAGCGCAGCACTACCCTGCGGACCCTCGCTCTTGAAATCGAGCAGCAAAGCGTGGGATTAGCCCAGGAGTGGCGGGATCGGTTGCTGCAAAGATTATCCGAAAGCGGTCTCGAGATTGACTGTGACAATGAGGCGGTGAGGAGGGAATTCTCGGTCTTTGCCGAAAAGGCAGACAATTCCGAGGAAATCACCCGTATCTTCAGCCATCTGGAACAATTTGAATCGGGGTTAAATTATCATGGGCCAATTGGCCGAAAACTGGAATTTATCGTTCAGGAACTGGGGCGGGAATTTAACACCCTCGGTTCCAAGTCCACCAAGGCAACCGTTTCCGACTTGGTAATCAATGCAAAGGTAGAAATTGAAAAGATCCGGGAACAAATCATGAACATCGAATAATTCACGGGGAGGCTTCGCCTTGCCTCTCCATTCGATGTAGAATGGTTTAAGATGCCGAAGGATCTGTGCCTGGTTGTAAACCAACCTTTTTCCTCGAATCCATCAGACCAACAAACAGGTAGGAAAATGCCCCGATAAAGATTGCAGAATCTGCAATATTAAAAATTGGATAATCGTACTTAATCAGGGGCAGGTACACATCGATAAAGTCTACCACCTCAGCAGGTTCACGGAATAAACGGTCGCCCAGATTTCCTGCTATTCCCCCGCAGATTGAACCAAATATAAGTTGGAGGGAATGCCGATGGAGTTCCAAATGTTTACGGAAAATGAAAATACAACACAGGGCAGAGAGAGCCAGCAAAGTAAGAATCTCAGGATAGTCGGAAAAAAGGCTCCATGCAGCACCCGGATTGGTCACATAAGTAAATTCGAGGAAGGCTGGTGGACCATCGATCGAATCAATCACCACGATTGGATTTCTCCTAAGTTCAACCGAGTGGTTGACTGCCCATGTCTTTGTCCATTGATCAAGGAGTAATACCCCGATCAAAACCAACCACAATCTTATGTATTGGTACAAAACAGAATGGGATGGAGAGGAACGGGCAGGCGGAAGAAATTAATCCTCTTCGCCCATGGTTGAATCTGCCAGGGTGGCAAA
The DNA here is from genome assembly GCA_938091675.1 of uncultured Opitutales bacterium. Classification (GTDB taxonomy): domain Bacteria; phylum Verrucomicrobiota; class Verrucomicrobiia; order Opitutales; family Seribacteraceae; genus Chordibacter. The sequence continues at coordinate 14,215 of CALKMX010000087.1, read as the reverse complement.
GGAACCAGTTCCAAAGTCTCGCTCTTTGATCCTTCCGCGCTCAAACTGAATTTGGCCCTCCACCGAAAAACGGGTAAAGGGAACGGCTTTGAGACGGTTTTTATTGATCGGCTTATTGGTTTCCAAACATACCCCATAGGTACCGGCAAAAATCCGGTCAATGGCGTCCTCAATTTCCTCCAGTGCGTCCTGGTCGTTCGCCACAATAGAAAGGGCAAGGTCGCGGTCAAAAGTCTCCGTTCCCGCATCGCTGGAATTGATGGACAGTTCGCCCGACTCGCGGGCAGATGCCCCAATCGTCTCGCTCGACCGCTGGTCAAGGGACCCCTTGAGTGCTTTGCGCAAAGCCATTAAAGTCTGGAAGTATGGCAGCCATTGCTTGGGCACTTTGGTTTCATCCCTGCGCGGACGGCTCGCACCGGTGACTGGTGACCCGAACCCGAGGATATCATCAATCGATGCAGTGGTAAGTTTTTTAACTTTCGATAGTTTTTTATCCTCTGCTTTTTCAACCTTGGTAAGTTTGGCATCCGTATTTGTTTGGGCTTCTTGCTTCTTGGACTTTTCCTTCTTTTTCGATTTTAAAAACCCGAGAACATCGTCAAAGGAGAAGGAATTGCTTTCTGCCTTGCTTTCCTCTTTGGGCGATTTCCTCATCGATTTGCTGACGATTTCCTTAACCTTATTGATGGTATCTGAATCCTCGGTCTTGGCCGCCGATTTTGGAACAGCACCCGATTTAGCTGATTTGGCGGTAATCGCTTTCTTTTTTACAGAAGCTGTTTTTTTGACCGCAGGTGCTTTGGGGGCGGCCGCAGATTTCGCGGCTTTCTTCGCAGGGGCTTTGCCGGAAACTGCCTTTGCACTCTTTTTTGCCAGATTTTTTGGGGCAGGTTGTTTGGCTTTTGCCACCTTTACGGATTTAGCGGCTACCGTCTTCTTCTTGGTGGAAGTTGGCTTTTTGGCCGCAGGTGCTTTGGGGGCGGGCCCAGATTTCGTGGCTTTTTTGGCAGGTGCTTTGCTGGAAACAGGCTTTGCTTTTGCCGGCTTCGATTTTGCGGGAGAAGAAACTTTCTTTTTTGAGGTCATAAGGAAGGAATTTTCGGCAGGATATGGCTTCAGCGAAGGTTGGCAAGCACATCGGCACATCGGGGAGAAACTTCGCCCCATGGCTCAACCTTTACAAGTTCAGGTACCCAGCGCCAACTGCGGGGACAACGCACTCCTGCTGCGTGCCTGGCAAGAATCTGGTCGGTTTGGTCTTGGGGTAGGATTTTTACCGAGACGCAAGATACGATAAAGAGTTCAGATAATTCTTCCGGCTTCATTTGCTCAAGTACCGGCCGGACTGGACTGTTTTCAGAAACCTGGATTTCGACCTCCGCATCGAGGGACTGTCCAATTTCTTTTTTTACCCGAAGGCTTTCCAATGCCTCGTTTATTTTGGATTCCTTCAAATCAAGCACCGCCTGTACTTCATCCACTACCGGGCTGTTTTTACCAAGATCAAGTTGTATGGGCCAATCCTGCAGGCACAGGAAGTCGTCCCCATACTCCTGCCCGCCCTGCAAAAAGGACCAGGCTTCGTCCGCGATGTAGGGGGTAAAGGGCCCAATTAGTTTGATCAATGCCTGAAAAACCAAGTACAGGGCCGACTGGGTGGACCTTCGCAAAGGATCATCATTGCCCAGGGTATACAACCTGTCCTTGATAATATCATGGTAGGTGGAGGAAAGAACGCCGGAGCAAAAACGGTTGATTGATTGAATCGCCCGGTGAAATTCATACTTTTCACAAAAATCGGTTACTTCTCCAAGTAAGAGATTTGTTTTGCCCAATGCCCAGATGTCCACCGGTGACATTTGATCAACTGGCACAAGATTTCTTTCCTTAGAAAAATCATGCAATGCACCCAGTTGAAACCGAATGGTATTTCGCAGGGTACGGTACGCACGGACCGCCTGGTCGAGAATTTCATCGGACAAGGGAATATCCCTGCGGAAATCTTCCGAACATACCCACATCCGCAAAACATCCGCACCATATTTGGTCACATAGGAATCTGCAGTCTGGGGCTTCCCGTCACTTTTGGATATCTTTTTTCCTTCACCATTTACCACAAATCCATGGGTTAAGATTCTTCGGTAAGGAGGTGCTTTCGCAGAGACCATACTCGTCCACAAAGAGCTTTGAAACCATCCACGGTGCTGATCGCTCCCTTCGAGATATAAGTCCGCAGGCCACTGGGTCTCCCCATTTGCCCGGAGCACTGCCCGGTGACTACAGCCTGAATCTATCCACACATCCAGGGTGTCCTGCCCCTTGGATAAGGTACGGTCCTTCCACTGGTCAGGCAGCTCATACCCATCGAGCAATTCCTCCACTGACTGGGAAAACCAAATATTGCAACCATGCCGGGAAATTTTTTCCGCCAGAAACTGAATAAGTTTTGTATCGAGCAAAGCATTTCCATCCTCATCAAAAAATACAGGAATGGGCACTCCCCAGGATCGCTGCCTGGAAATGCACCAGTCCGGACGGGCTTCCAAAAATCCATTAATACGGTTCCTCCCCCATTCCGGAGTGAAGGAAACCTCCCTGAGCCCATCCATACAGCGCTTTCTCAATCCATCCTCATCGAGGGACACAAACCATTGGTCCATCGCCCGGAAAATGACCGGCGATTTACTCCTCCAGCAGTGCGGATACTGGTGGTTGTGTTTTTTCTGGGCAAGCAAAGCTCCGGCTTGGGAAAGGATTTCAAGCACTGCATGGTTTGCTTTGGAACCCTCGTTTTTTTCCAGCACCGATATCCCGATGAGTTCTTTAGGGATTTGCCCGTCATCCACATACTTGCCCCCATCGTCCAGGGGGCAATAAATCTCCAGACCATGCTCCAAACCGGTAAGGTAATCATCCAATCCATGCCCCGGGGCAATGTGGACGCACCCGGTGCCCGTGTCCATGGTCACATATTCGGCAGACACAACCGGGCTTTCCCGGTCGATAAATGGATGTTTCGTTACCTGCCCCGCAAGTTCGGAACCCAAACAGGTGGCACCGGTTACAACCTCTTCGAGTTTGCATTCCCTGACAAAATCCTCCACCCGTTGCTGGGCAATCCAGTAACTGCAACCATCCGCCGTCACTTGGCAGTAAGTCTCTCTGGGATGCACCGCAACCGCAAGGTTGGCTGGTAGGGTCCAGGGGGTGGTTGTCCAGATTACCAAAAATGTATTTTCTGATTCTCCCTTTAGCTGGAAACGTACAAATATCGATGGACTGATGTGGTCCTGATACTCGATCTCTGCCTCGGCCAATGCAGTCTGGCAGGGAATGGACCAGTACACGGGTTTTTTACTTCGATACACCAGTCCCTGCTCCACAAAATCGGCAAAAGTCCTAAGGATTTCCGCCTCGTAGGCAGGGTTCATGGTGCGGTATTCCTTTTCCCAGTCCGCCAGCACGCCCAGTCTTTTGAACTGTCCGCGCTGGGTCTCGATGTATGAATTTGAAAACTCCTCGCACTCTTTGCGCAGTTGCACGGAATCGAAATCAACCTTTGCCGCCCGTAATTTCTTGGTCACTTTGTGCTCAATCGGAAGGCCGTGACAATCCCACCCGGGAATATAGGGGGTCCGGAATCCCCTGGCGTTTTTAAAACGTAAAATTGAATCCTTGAGGATTTTGTTTAAGGCAGTGCCCACATGGACATCCCCGTTGGTAAAAGGGGGCCCATCGTGCAGCACAAAGGGAGTGCCCTGGGCGTTCTTATGTTGCATCCTTCCATAGACATCACTCTTTTCCCAATGTTTCATCCGCGCAGGTTCCCGCTCCACCGCATTTGCACGCATAGGGAAGTCTGTTTTGGGCAGGTTTAAGGTGTCCTTTAATTTGTCGGATGCATTCATTTTAAGTATGTCGCGTGCAAGGGGAAAAAAGATGTCGTAATCAGCGTTCAAGTCAAGGGCGGATGCCTGTATGTCTTGCGAATCTACTTGCCATTCATTTCCCAGTATCCACCCTAAGCGGTCTTTTGATTGATGTACGAATTACTGGATAATTGGATCACTCCGTGGCTTGATCAATCCATCGGACTCTACCTGTTCTGTCTGTTCCTTTCTATTTTACTGGGATTTTACATTCTGATCAAGGGGGGTGACTGGCTAAGCAACCATAGTTCAAATGTAGCTTTTCAACTGGGTGTCCCCCCGGTGGTGGTCGGATTAACCATCGTCTCGATCGCCACATCCACCCCAGAACTGTTCACCTCAATATCTGCCCTGCGGAGTAATTCGCCCGGTTTGATCCTTGGTAATATCATTGGGTCAAACATTGCCAACATCGGCCTAATTCTTGGCATTGCCCTACTGATTGGTACCGTTCCCACCGCAGGGGCGGTTTCGGTTGCCCAGCGTACCTGCCTTGCCCTGGTAACCGTGGGCTTTTGTCTGCTGCTGTATCTTTCTCCCGCCAACCAGATTGGCCTGGCTGGAGGAATCTTTTTTCTCGGATTTATCCTGGTCTATCTGACTGTTGTCACCTTGCACGCATTGAGCAAAAAACAACCGGCCAAAAGTTTGGCTAATCCAGAGGAGATTGAGCCCATTTCGTGCGGTATAGTCTTTTCGGTTTTCATGCTGCTTGTCTCCACCGCCGCCTTGTGGGTAGGGGCAGACTCCCTGGTTTATGGATCAAAGAACCTCGCCCAACTTGCCGGGGTACCGGAGGAACTCATCGGGTTCACCTTACTGGCAGTTGGTACAAGCCTTCCCGAACTGGCTGCCTCGGTCAGTCTTGTCCGAAAAAGACAAACCTCCATGCTTCTTGGCAATATTGTGGGGTCCAACCTGTTCAACATCGGCCTGATCGGTGGGTTGGCCGGTATTATGGGACCAGTAAGGAGTGGGGCTCCCTACCCTTGGATCGATTACCTCTCTCTCTTGGTGGCCACCTTCATCCTCATTTATTGGCTGGGTGGAAAAACCTTAAAAAAGGCGGAAGGGATCGTTCTTTTGCTGGTATACCTAGGTGCAAGCATATGCACCTGGATGGCAAACTCCTGACAGACTGTTTATCCAACCTTTCCCAGACCGGGCAAGGTTGTGGGGAAGCAGTCCAAATAAACTAGGCTTTTTCTCCGACTTGAAAACGGAGAAACTTTTCCACATTTAATGAAAACCCAACCTCTTTAGCAATCTCGTCCACATATTGCTGGATGGATTGATCGGGGTTTTTTACAAATGGTTGTTCGAGCAAACAGGCACCAGAATAGTACTTGTCCAACTTACCGGTGACAATTTTTTCGATTGCTTGGGGAGGTTTTCCCTCTGCCTGGGCCATGGCAATCTCCTTTTCTTTGGCAACCAAATCTGCAGGCACTTCATTTCTGGAAACACACACTGGGGAGGTGGCAGCAATGTGCATGCAAATATCTTTGGACATAGAAACCACCCGGTCATTGGTGGATGCATCCGCAGAGTCAGATCCGACTGAGAGTAACACCGCCACCTTGGCACCGGTGTGCACATAGGACTCAACCAACCCGGATGTATCGGGTTTCAAAATTTCAGAACGGGAAATCTGGATATTTTCCCCGATTTTTGCAACCTGTTCAGTGCGCCTCTCTTCCAGGTCAATGGCAGGGTCTTCCAGTAACTCCCCAGCGATCTGGGTGGAGAAAGCCAGAAAATCTTCGCTCTTTGCAACGAAGTCAGTTTCACAATTCACTTCCACAAGAATTCCTTTTGCACGGTCGGAAGAGATGGATTGAGCGATTATTCCCTCGCTCGCACTGCGGCCAGATTTTTTGGCGGCGGTGGCCACCCCTTTTTTACGGAGTATGGAAATTGCTTCTTCCATATCACCATTACTCTCGCCGAGCGCACGCTTGCAATCAATCAGACCAGCGCCGGTTTTTTCGCGCAGGGCCATAACACTATCTTTAGTAATAGACATCTTGAATTATTCGAAGTTGGTTAACAGATTAAGGTAAGAAAGCGTAATTTAGCTTTTGGCATCCTCGGTAACAGGCTCATCGGCTGGTGCCTCTGGGGTTTCCTCTTCCTTTGTGGCTTCATCCCCGCCTGCACTTGGCTCAGCATCGGCAGATTCTGCCACAGGCTCAGCAGCTTTTACCTCCTCGGCTTGGGCTGATTTTTTGCGGTCATCAAAGTCCATTTCATCATAGCCTTCCGGAAGGGTAACTTCTGGCTCGTCCTCATTTTCCAAAAAGTCGGGCTCCTGGGATACCGGGGTGATGTCTTTACGCTTGGTGGGTGCCTGCACCCTCTTGGTTGATCCCGCCTGGATCGCATCCAGGATGACATCCACAATAATGCGGATCGACTTGGTCGAATCATCATTTCCAGGAATGGGATGGGAAAGAACGGATGGGTCGGAATTACTGTCCACCAAGGCGATCACGGGAATCTTTAACCGGTTTGCCTCGGCCACTGCAATCGACTCATTAAAAGAATCGATCACAAAGAGGGCACCGGGAATACCCTGTAAGTTTAACAGTCCCTCAAAATCGCGGTTCATTCTGGACATCTGACGCTTGATTGCGGCACTCTCCTTGCCATGCATTTTGTCCAGGCTTCCGTCCTCTTCCATGCGTAAATACTTCTTGTACTTGGCAATGCTGGTGGAAACGGTCTCATAGTTGGTAAGGGTACCACCCATCCAACGGTTTACACAGAAGGGCATGTTGGTAGCCGCGGCTAATTCGCGGACCGGCTCAATTGCCTGCCTCTTGGTTCCCACAATCAGGACCTGTTTTCCGGAAGCCACAATTTCCTCGATTGCCTGGGCTGCTTTTTCCAGCAAATCATAGGTTTTTTCGAGGTTGATAATGGAAATTCCATGCCGGTTATCATAAACAAAAGGCTTGGACTTCGGGTTCCAACGGCGGACTTGATGGCCAAAATGGACGCCAGCGTCCAGGAGATCTTTAACGGAAACGTTCATAATACTGTATGTTCAAAGCCCGCCTCGAACGATTTGGCGGGAGAAATAGTTTTCTTTTGTGTTTGGTTGAGGATTAGAATTTTGGGAGCAGGGGCAGGATTCGAACCTGCGACCTTCAGGTTATGAGCCTGACGAGCTACCAGACTGCTCCACCCTGCTGCAAAAGAATCCAAAGTATAGTTTCTATGAACCAGTGCAACGAAAAACTTTTTTCTCGCTCGGTCTTATTCACCCTCTAATCTTGTATCCATGGTCGATTTACATGAGGTAATTAATTTTTGTGACCAGCGGGTATACCTAGCCGGGATTCCCGACTTTGATGGGTCTCAAAATGGATTACAGCTGGAAAACAACGGCGAGATATCCAAGATTGGGGCGAGTGTGGATGCCGGCCTGGTTCCCTTCCGTCTGGCCATTGAAAAGAAGATCGATCTGCTGATCTGTCATCACGGTCTGTTTTGGACACCCCCCATCCCCATGACCGGTTCAAATTATGAAAAGATAAAACTTTGTATGGATCATAACTTGGCAGTCTATGGCTCTCACCTGCCCCTGGACTGTCATGCAGAAATTGGCAACAACGCCATTCTGGCAAGCAAACTGGGTCTGGAGCCCTGTGGAACTTTTTTGCCTTTCCAGGGAGTCGATGTCGGGCTGCTTACCACCAGTTCCTACGACCGGAACGAACTGGGTGAGCGGCTCAACGATTTGTTTCCCGATGGGTATCACGCCATGGAATACGGAATGGGAAAGCCCGAAAAAATTGCCATCCTTACAGGCTCCGGGCAAAGTGCGGTCGATCAAATTCTGGCATCCGGTGCCGATACCCTGATCACCGGTGAGCTCAAGCAGCACCATTTCAATCTCGCCCAGGAGCTCGAATTAAACCTTTATGCCTGCGGACATTATGCAACCGAACGGTTCGGGGTGGATGCGCTGGCCCGCGAAGTTGCTCAGAAATTCGATCTTTCCTATGAGTTTGTGGAGACGCGTTGTCCCCTGTGACCCGCAATATCCATCGTTGCGAATCTCCCATCTTTTACCTTTGATAGCCCTATGAAAAAAATTGGCCTGCTTAATGGACCCAACCTCGACCGCCTCGGCAAAAGAGAACCGGAAATTTATGGGTCAGACACCCTCGAGCAAATCGTGGAAAACGCCACCGCCTTAGGGAAAGGGCTTGGCTGTGAGGTCTCTGCCTTTCAATCCAATCATGAAGGTGCCCTGATCGACAAGATTCACCAATGGGCAGATGCAGGATTTTACGGTCTGATCATCAATCCGGGCGGGTTTACCCATACCAGTGTTGCATTGCGGGATGCAGTGGTTGCATCCGGGCTTTCCACGGTTGAAGTCCACCTGTCCAATATCCATGCCCGGGAGGATTTCCGTCACAAATCCCTGATCTCAGGAATTGCCAGGGGTGTTGTGGCAGGTATGGGAACCAGCGGGTACGGATTTGCCCTCAGGTACCTGGCCGACCAAAATTAAGCCGCCCCGTCCCCCAGAAAAAAGTCATTCCCTTTATCATCGGTAATGATAAAGGCAGGAAAGTTTTCCACCTCGATCTTGCGGATCGCTTCCATCCCGAGGTCTTCATATTCAAGCATTTCCACTTTTTTGATACAGTTTTGGGCAAGCCTGGCGGCTGAGCCCCCAATGCTTCCCAAATAAAACCCGCCATGCTTCTTGCATGCCTGAACCACCATCTTGGAACGGTTCCCCTTGGCCAGCATAACCATCGAGCCACCCGCTTCCTGAAATTTGTTCACAAATGCATCCATTCTTCCCGCGGTGGTGGGGCCAAAAGATCCGGAGGCATAGCCTTCAGGAGTCTTGGCCGGACCGGCATAATAAACCGGGTACTGTTTAAAATATTCCGGTAGTCCGTCCCCGGCATTCAACCTCTCCCGTAAGCGGCTGTGGGCAAGGTCACGGGCGACAATCAAAGGACCGTTCAGGGACAGGCGGGTACGCACCGGGTGCTTGGATAATTCTTTAAGCACCGCGTCCATTCCCAGGTTTAAATCGATCTGCACGGCATCGTCCTCTCCCGGGGATTCCAATTCATAATCGGGAAGGAAACGGCTGGGGTTGGTTTCCAATTGTTCCAGAAACACGCCCTCCTTGGTAATCTTGCCCAATGCCTGGCGGTCCGCCGAACAGCTCACCCCGATCCCTATGGGTAAACTTGCCCCATGTCTGGGAAGCCGAATGACCCGCACATCCAGGCAGAAATATTTGCCTCCAAACTGGGCACCAATTCCCCTTTTTTGGGTCATTTCGAGTATTTTCTTTTCCATTTCCGGGCAGCGGATCGCGTGCCCGCGGGGATCGCCCTCCACCGGCAGACCATCAAGGTAGCGGGCACTGGCAAGCTTTACCGTCTTAAGATTTGCCTCGGCCGAGGTTCCACCGATTACCACGGCTAAATGATAAGGGGGACAGGCGGCTGTACCCAGGGCAGCTATCCGCTCATCTAAATATTCGAGCAGTAAATCTTCTTTGAGCAAAGAGGGTGTGCCCTGGTGTAAAAATGTCTTGTTGGCCGACCCACCCCCTTTCGCCATGAAAAGAAAGTGATATTCATCCCCTTCAGTATGGTAGAGGTCTATCTGGGCGGGCAGGTTGGAGCGGGTGTTCTTTTCCTGAAACATTCCCAGAGGGGCAAGCTGGGAAAAGCGCAGGTTGTCAGTTGCGTAGGTTTTTTCAATCCCCCGGGACAGGGCATCCTCATCCTCTCCGCTGGTCCACACACCCCTGCCCTTTTTTGCCATCACAATCGCCGTTCCGGTGTCCTGACACATTGGTAAAACTCCCTCGGCGGCAATTTGCGAATTCCGCAACAGGTCGAGGGCAACAAAACGGTCATTGGCAGAGGCTCCATCATCATCGAGAATCTGGCACAACTGTTCAAGGTGTCCGGGCCTTAAGTAGTGGGAAATATCATGAAAGGCCTCCTGGGCAAGTCGTTCCAATGCCCGGGGGTTTACCTTTAAGACCGGTTCATTTTCAAAAGACGACACCTCCACACAATCGTCCAGACCGTCCACTTTTCGCCAAACCGCGTTGGCATATGGATCGCAGGGGAACATGGTATTTTCTTTAGACATAACTACGGGTGATCATCCCTAAACCACTAATCCGATGAAGTCGAGAAATCCACAAACAATGTTTTTGTTTGCCAGGGTAAGGAAGGTAAAAAATCAGGGATTGTTCTCGGAAGAAGGATTTTCGGACTCATCCCCGGGCACAGCCCCGTCCACCTCTGCAATTTGGGACTCCTCCTCTTTCATCACAATGGATCGTTTTTCTACTTTAATGGGCACGGAGACAGATTTGTCATCACGGTGGACCAAAAAGGGAACCACCGTGCCCGGTTTGGCAAAAAAGGCAGCATGAGCAAGGTCCCCCCGGTCCTGCACTTCGACCGATCCAATCTTTTTGATACAGTCCCCCTTTTTAAGGGAGGACTTGGAAGCTGGGGAACCGTCCACTGTGCCCTCCACAATAATATCAAATGCATGTTGCTCATTTAGTTTCCGGGAGACCGTCACCCCAAACCATCCATAATCAACCTGTCCGGAGAGGAGCAAACCGTCCCGAATCCTCAAACATGCGTCTGCAGGGAGAATAAAGGAGGATCCAAGGTCTGTAAGAGCGGCATGAGCAATCCCCACAAACCTGCCATGTAGATCAAAAAGGGGTGCCCCAATCTCGCCCGGTCCCAGAGGCACGCTGCTCCGGATCATTTTGGTGGGAAATAAACTGGTGCCAAATGAAATTTCTTCGCTCTGAAAAAGCCCAAAGGTGGGGGCAACCTTGAATTCCAGGGCACAAGTCAGACCGACAAGCACCGAGCCGGGCCCCACTTCTTCTGCCCGGTCAGAAACCGAGAGGAAGGGAAACTCTTTTTCAGTGTCCATGACCTTGAGCATGGATACATTGCAAAGCGAATCATGCCCGATCAACTGGGCAAGAAAGAAGGCATTGTCATGCTCAATCCAAATCTGGTCGGCATTGCGCAACAGTCCGGTGGTCAGGATGTGTCCATCCTTGCTCACAAAAAAACCGCTGCCCATCTTCAGCACGCGGTTGGTTTTATCTTCCGTGCTGTCCTTGCGGGTCGCTTTTACCCGTACCACGCAATCCCTTGAGCTGTTGTATATGTCCCTTACCCGTTCCTGTATCGAAAACGATGGGTGGGTTGTGTCAGGTTGTGCAAAAACAGACCCACCCAATAAGCAAATGCAAAAGCTTGTAAAAACAAGCCGGTTCATCCGTTAGAATGTGTACTGAGAAAGGCTGCCGGAATCTTGAGAATGGCTAAGGATGCGCTGGCTAAAGCTTTCCCCGCCTCCCGCTGCCTGAAAGCTTGAACTGGCAAAGGAATCAAAAGACTCAAGGCTGGCAAGTTGCAGGGCACCCTCACGGTCTAAGGAATAATCGTCCTGCAAAGCTAGGGACAACTCGGAAAGGCTTGTACTATTTTTACCCATTGGAGCACTGGTAGTGGCAAGGGTTGCCTGATTACCGGAATTAACCTGCATTTGCACCATGCTCCATCCAACCATTGCCAAAACAAGCACGGGGACAAACCCATACACTCCCGCTTTGCGTATCCTGGCAGTCTTGCTGCGCTGGCTAAGGGCTGCCATGGTCTGCCCCTTTACCCGGTCTTGGAAGGAATTCCAGAAATCATCATCTGGAAGGTCCAGCTTTTTGGATTGGAAAAGATCGTCAAGAGTAGGTTTCTCTTTCATAAATAATACTTATTTTTCAGTTTAAATAGTCCGCCAGGTAAGACTGCAGTTGTTGCTTTGCATAAAACAAACGAGAGCGCACGGTGCCTTCCGTACACTTCATAATATTGGCAATCTCTTTGTGCCCAAGTCCATCTATTTCGAATAACACCACAATCGTTCTATGTTTATCTGACAACTTGGAGAGCGCTTCGTTCAATTTTTCATGCAATTCATTGTTTAAAGCTTTTTTTACGGAGGTGTTGGAGGTCGAGGAAACCGCTTCTAGGTCCTTGGACATGCCCCCATCTTCACTCGCTTGGTCAAAGCTGAAAAATTGGCGGATTTTACGCTTCTTTAAATGGGTAAGGGTAAGGTTTACCCCGATCCGGTATAACCAGGTGTAAAAGGATGATTTTTCCTGAAACTTAGCCAACGAACGGAAAGCCTTGACGAAGGATTCCTGCGAGAGATCAGCCGCATCCTCCGCGTTCATGGTCATGTTATAAATTACGGAATAAAGCCGTTGACGGTACCGTACAATCAGGGAGTCAAACGCACTTAAATCCCCTTTTTTGGCCCGTTGCACGAGGGATAATACATCTTCCTCCGCATCACTGGACACAAGAGAGCCTGCATTGACCGCACTCTCTACAGAATTATCCATTCCGCAAATATGGGCAAAAACCACTTAAACCGCAAGAAAATTGCTCGTTTTTAGAATGGAGAGGTTGGAAAATTTATCGGAAAAACGGTTCAAAAATGCCCGTAAGTCATTTTTGAGTGACTCATTGGGAAATTGGTTAAGCAGGGTATTGGTATGGCCAAAGTTTTCCTCCAGATAACGGATACAGGAAGGCAGCACCTGGTATTTTTCCAGAAGTTGTAAAATTCTTTCCCGGCTCTGGGCAGGATCCTGCGAAGTACCGGTAATCAAACTGTCCAATTCTGCCTGCTCGGCGAGGGATACTTTTGCCCGCAACAGGATAACCGGAAGGGTCATCTTGCCCGTGCCCCAATCCGAGCCGAGGCTCTTATCACTGTTTTCGGGTTTTTCAAACGCATCGATCAGATCGTCAAACACCTGATAATTGATGCCCAGTGACAAACCAAATTCGCCCGCCTTTCGGATGGTTGGTTCATTGGCACCAGTTAAATATGCCCCAATCTCACAGGATGCACGAAAGAGCTCCCCGGTTTTATCATTAATAAAGCCAACATACTTGTCCAAGCTTGTATCGGCACAGCCACGGGCAAAGGTTTGCCGGATTTCACCCGAACAGGTCTTGCGGGTTGCCCTGGCCACCGTTGCGCAAATCCGGTTGGTGGGAAATTCACTGGCCAGTTCAAGGGCATACCCAAACAAGGCATCTCCCAGTAATATCGCGGCATGCGGGCCAATTTTTTCGTGCATGGACGGCAGGTTCCTGCGTATCTGGGCACCATCAAGGATATCATCATGGATCAGCGTGGCCAAATGCACGAGTTCCAGAATTACCGATGCTTTGATGGTGGATTCCTGGGAAACCAGCCCATGACCGGCAAAATGATAAACCAGTAACGGGCGGATCCGTTTTCCTCCAGCCAGCACCGCCTCTAGGGCATGGGCACGAATCTCCCTGTCTAAATGGGAAAGGGAATCAGCTAAATACGCTTCAAAAAACTCAATAAAACGGGCCGAACGAACCTCATAAGGGAGATCGTTGGAAATGCTGAGGTTATTACACTCTTTGTTCATCTACGATCAAACTAACGGGAATGCAGTCGTAGACAAATAATGGAGTAAGGAAATACTCCCTTACGACTTACCAATCTCTCTTTTTGTGACGATTGGATTTTGTACGTTTGCGACGCTTGTGCTTATTCATTTTCAAGCGGCGCTTCTTTTTTAGGTTACCCATAAAATGTTAAGATTAGAATGTAATTAATTGATAAATAATAAAATAAAAAGACCCGCGTCTTCGGTTAAGAAGACGCGGGTCGCAAGACTGGCAACAACTTACTCTCACACAGCAGCGTGGCTGCACTACCATCAGCGATTGAGGGCTTAACGAGCGTGTTCGGGATGGGAACGTGTGTTTCCCCTCATCTATGATCACCAGAGTGATTTTCCAGGGACTGTCATTAAAACAGCCAATGGTATAGAGCTTGAGTAAGCGTTGCCGCGACAGTCCGCGAACAACGGAAAAAATATAGTCTAACGTTAATGGGGACACAAGGCCGCTCGGAATAATAAATACCTAGCGAATTGGAAAGAAACAAACGGTTCGGAACATTAGTATCAGTTAGCTCAACACATTGCTGTGCTTACACATCTGACCTATCGACCTGGTAGTCTTCCAGGTTCCTTCATGGCCCGAAGGCCAAAGGAGATCTTATCTTGGGAATAGCTTGGCGCTTAGATGCTTTCAGCGCTTATCTAGTCCGTGCTTAGCTACCCGGCGGTGCTCTTGAACAGAACAACCGGAACACCAGAGGCACGTCATTCCCGGTCCTCTCGTACT
>CALKMX010000086.1 GCA_938091675.1 uncultured Opitutales bacterium | reverse complement strand
GTTGGTTTGCGCACTTCGACCCATGCCTTCAAGTACGACAAGAACCGGGCAAAGGATCCTTATGCCAAGTACGACTTCAAATACGCTGGCAAAGATTTTAAGGGTGGGTTTGGTGAGCAAATTCTTGGGCAGTCCTGGGTTGGGCATTATGGCCAGAATCACCGGCAAAGTACCCGCATCGATCTGATCCCGGAACAAAAGGATCACCCCATTCTTCGCGGCGTGAGTAAGGTTCATGTACAGGCGGGTGGTTACAACGCAGAGGCACAGCCAGACTGGGATATTCTGACCATGGCACAACCTCTGATGTCGATGAAGCCCGATGGCAAGGACGATCCAAAAAAGCCACCCATGGCCAGTGAGTGGACCCGTGAGTATACCGCTAAGAATGGCAAGAAGGGCAGGGTGTTTACTTCTCTTTATGGTGCCTCGCAAGACCTGCTCAACCCCGGGTATCGCCGCCTTATTCTAAACGGAATTTATTGGTCGGTTGGTTTGGAGAATAAAATCAAAGCTGATGCGAAGATCGATTTTGTGGGCCCATACAATCCAAGTAAATTTCAGGTTCGGGGAGAGGCAAAGGGAGTCAAGCCAGCGATGTATGAGGATTTGAATGCTCCCATTCCTGCAGATCCCAATGCAGCACTCAAGAAAGTTGAGTCTGTTACTGCCAAGAATCAAAACATCAGAAAGACGGCCCGCTTCCTTAGAATCGAAATTCCCGGGGATAATAAAATTCTTACCTTGAATGAAGTTGAGATTATCAGTGGGGGTAAAAATATTGCCCCCAAGGGTAAGGCAACTCAATCCAGTGTCGGTGCCGGTGGAGTTCCCTCACGGGCAATTGATGGTAACAAAAACCATGATTATAAGAAAGGTGGTCAAACTCATACCGATGGTTTTGGTTCGACCAATCCCTGGTGGGAAATTGACCTGGGTGGTGAATACAAGATTGATGAAGTGGAAATCTGGAATCGCAAAGGCTATGAGTCCAGGCTTGATGGATTCACTATCCAATTATTGGACTCCAACCGGAAGCAGATTTACAAGAGTGGAAAAACCAAAGGTTCTCAAAGAATCAAATTTACTTTAAGGTTTAGAACCGTCCTCGACTTTTTCCTCTACGATGGCAAACCGGAGCCCGTAGTTAAAAAAGCTCCGCCTCAGCGGGTTGAGGTGCCAGCAAATTATAAGGACGAACTACCCTTTGCTTTTCGTAAGGGCGACCGGGTGGCGATTCTGGGTAATGGATTGGCGGAGCGAATGCAGCATGATGGATGGATGGAAACCCTTTTCCAAAGCGAATTGACCGGACAGGATGTAAGCTTCCGCAATATGAGCGTATCCGGTGACCGGCCCAACAATTATCCCAGAAGCAAGGGCTTTCTGGAAATGGACGAATATTTGCGACATGTGCAAGCGGATGTGGTCTTTGCCATGTTTGGATATAATGAATCCTTCGCCGGTCAAAAGGGAGCCAATCCATTCAAGGCACAACTGATTGAGTTTGTGAAAAAAATCCGGGGTATAAAACCCAATGGGAAAAGTTTCCCCCGGATCGTTTTGTTTTCTCCGATTGCGTTTCAGGATCTGAAAAACCGCAACCTGCCAAGAGGCAAGGTTCATAACCGTAATCTCGCCTTGTATGCAGATGCTGTGGCGGATGCGGCGAGGCAGGCAGGTGTGCAGTTTGTGGATTTATTTAACCCAACCCTGACGCTCTTTAATAGCGCTGCTGAACCGCTTACCATCAATGGGGCTCATCTCAATGAGAAGGGCAATCGCCAGGTTGCTCAGATTATTGCGAAGGCACTTTTGAACAAAGAGGTGAAGGCCGGAGAATCTCAGGAAAGTCTGAGGCAGGCAGTGTTGGATAAAAATTGGCACTGGTTTAACCGTTACCGGGCAACCGATGGGAACGACATCTGGGGGTCCCGTTCCAAGCTCCGTTTTGTGGATGACCAGTCAAACGCCGAGGTTTTACAGCATGAGCTCGTCATGCTTGATGCCATGACCGCGAACCGTGATCAGCACATTTGGAGGCTTGCTTCCGGTCAAAGTAGTAAAGTGGATGACAGCAAGGTGCCCGCACCTTTACCAGTGGTTTCCAATGTGGGAGGGGGAAGCATCAGTTCCAGTGCAATCAAGGAAGGCTCGACCAAATATCTGAGCCCCAAAGAAAGTTTAAGTCGTATGGCAGTACGGGATGATTTTGAGATCAATCTTTTTGCGGATGAGAAACAATTTCCTGAACTGATCAACCCGGTTCAAATGCAAGTGGATGCCCAGGGTAGGATTTGGGCGGCCGTCTGGCCGACCTATCCGATGTGGGAACCAATGCAACCCATGAATGATGCCCTGGTGATTCTGCCGGATGATAATAACGACGGGAAGGCCGACCGCATCATCGAATTTGCCAAGGTGCACAACCCTGTAGGTTTTGAATTTTGGAATGGGGGTGTGTTGGTCACATCTGGTCCGGATCTTCTTTTCCTTCGCGACAACGACGGGGATGACAAAGCAGATGAACGCTATGTAATCCTGCAGGGCCTGGGCACTTCCGATACCCACCACTCCGCCAACAATTTAATCTATGGGCCAGACGGCGGAATTTATTGGCAAAGTGGAGTTTTTCTTCAGCACAATCACGAACACCCCTGGGGGCCTAGCCTGAACACCTCTGCTTCGGCGATGTATAGGTTTGATCCTCGCCGTCATACCATTGCTTTTCATGCAAGCAACAGCCCGAATCCACATGGCACTACTTTTGACTACTGGGGTTATCAATACGCCACAGATGGAACCGGTGGGCGGGCATATCAGGTTGTTCCTCACGGAGATGCCTGGAAAATGCGTTCCCTGCTTGGCAAGGAAGTACGCCCGGTTCCCGCCTGTGAAATTATCTCCAGCGATAATTTCCCCGATTCCATGCAGGGGGATTTTCTAATCTGTAACACCATAGGATTTCTTGGTGTAAAACAATATAAGCTTCATCGGGATGGTGACTTTGTCATGACCAAAAAATCAGGAACCTGGGAGAATGGTAAGGAGATTTCTTCCAAATCCAAATTTGGTGAAGTCTGGGGAACCCCTAGTGGACAGAAGCTTAGCGTGATCAAGGATCTATCGAATGGTTCCCAAATCCAGGAAGAGTCTGTTGGATTTATGCTCAGTGGAGACAAAAACTTTCGACCGACCGATTCCATCTTCGGAGGGGACGGAGCCCTTTATGTATCCGATTGGCAGAATGTCATTATTGGACACATGCAGCACAATGTGAGGGATCCGAAGCGGGATGATAAGCACGGGCGGATTTTCCGGATCATCAATAAAAAGAAGCCTTTGCAAAAACCAGTTGCCATCGACGGTCAACCGATCGGTATCCTTTTGACCAACCTGATGCACCCGGTGGATGGTGTTCGTCATCGTACGCGGGTTGAACTGAGTGAGCGTGATTCCTCGGAAGTAATTAAAGCTACGCAGGAGTGGATGAAGCAATTTGATCCGAAGAAGAAGGAAGACGCCCACCATTTGCTGGAAGCTCTTTGGGTGCACCAACAGCACAATCACCGCAACAACCGGTTGCTTAATCAAATGTTAAAATCTCCAGACCGCCATGCCCGGATGGCTGCCCTTACGGTTCAGCATCATTGGTATAATGCCGATCCTGCCAAGGGGTCTCAGGTGATTGAAGAAGAGCATATCGAAGAAGGTGGAAAGTCAGGAGTGATATCTGACACAACTGAGCTTACAACCGTCAGAATTGGTACCATCCCAGAGAAAATGAAGTTTGATCTGGCTGAGTTTTCAGTCAAAGCCGGCAAGGCGGTTAAGCTGATCTTTGTAAATCCAGACTTTATGCCGCACAATATCGTCATGGTTAATCCAAATAAGGCCGATGAGGTGGGGCAGGCAGCAATCAATCTCGGAGCAGCAGGTTTTGATGTCGCATTTGTTCCCCAAAGCAAAGAGATCCTGTGGGCGAGCAAACTGATCGATCACCAAGGAGAAGATGTTATCGAGTTTAAAGCTCCAACCACTCCTGGTGACTACCAGTATGTTTGTACTTTTCCCGGTCACCACTTTGTGATGCGAGGATTGATGAAGGTCCGTTAGGGTGTGCGGCACACTACTTCGGCTTTTCTTTTCCACTAGTTTTCCATAGGCTTTTTCATAATGAGCGAATTGCAAAATTTTCGGGACAAACCAGCCGACCTGGAGTTGGCGAAAAAATTAAACCTCCTGGTATGGATCCTTTCTTCCGCCGTGCTCGGACTGGTGGTGATGATGCAAAAAATCAAAATTCCCCTGCCAGAAGGAACAGACCTTAGTAGCTTGCCCGGGTTTCATGCCTTATTGAACTCCTTGGCTGCGGTGTTTTTGGTGTTAGCCATCCGGGCGATCAAAAACGGCAAAGTTATCCTTCATCGGAAAATGATCTATGCCGCGTTTGTTTGCTCCTTGGTTTTTTTGCTGTCCTATGTCACCTACCACATCACCACCCCAGCCGTCTTATTTGGGGATGCCGATAAAGACGGGTTGTTAAGTTCCGCTGAAAGAGAAGCGGTTAGTGGAACCAGACCTTATTATTTATTTATTTTGATCTCCCATATCGGATTGGCGGCATTGAGCTTTCCCTTCATCCTGCGGACTTTCGTGCATGCCTTCACCAACCAGTTTGAAAAGCACCGGAAATTATCGAAGAAAGTATTCCCAGTCTGGTTGTATGTGGCCATCACTGGTCCCGTGGTTTATTTCTTTTTACAACCCTATTATT
>CALKMX010000085.1 GCA_938091675.1 uncultured Opitutales bacterium | reverse complement strand
GTACAATCAGGCTCATGATCTGTGCCTGCACTGTAACATCGAGGGCGGTGGTTGGTTCATCCGCAATCAGCACCTCGGGGTCAAGGAGCAGGGACATCGCAATCATGATTCTTTGAAGCATGCCCCCGGAAAGTTCATGAGGATATGAATTTATAATCCTGGCATGATCGCTCAAACCCACCTCCTTGAGCAAATCTCTGATTTTTTGATGCCTGTCGAAATCTGTCCGGTGGTATTCGAAAACTTCGAGCATCTGATCTCCCACCCGGATCAGCGGGTTCATCGCAGAAAAAGGCTCCTGAAAGATCATCGATATTTTCGCACCCCGCAATCCATTCAGCTCAGGTTCATCCAAGCTGTAAACATCCTTGTTTCTGAAACACACACTGCCGGAAATCAGGGTGCCACCGGGTTCAGGCAGCATGCCCATAATCGCCAGCGAGGTTATACTCTTGCCGCACCCAGACTCCCCGATCAACCCGTGGATTTCTGCCTCGTTTAAAACAAAGGATACATGGTCAGTGAGCTGGAGCATCTGTCCCGGACGGTCTATCCCGATTGATAAGTCCGACACCCTCAATACGCAGCCGTCTATATTTTCTGGAGTTGAAAGTGTTTCCATCTTTAATTTGTGGACGATCGGGGATCAAAGGCTTCCCGAACGCCTTCCCCGATAAAAGTTGCCAGCAACAGGGTGGTAAATAGGCAAACCACCGTGGATATGGCAAGCCAGGGGGCAAACAGATTATTAAGTCCCTGGCTAAGTAATTCCCCCCAGGAGGGAGTGGGTGGCTGCAGCCCGAAACCGAGAAAATCGAGGGCGGTAAGGGCTCCAATTCCTCCAACGATTTGAAAGGGCAGCAAGGTGATAACCGGGGTGAGCCCATTGGGAAGGATTTGCCGGAATAGAATATGAAAGTTGGACATCCCCATCGTTTTGGCAACTTTTACATAATTAAGGCACCGGATTTTAAGGAATTCTCCTCTCATGTAGTAAGACAGACCGATCCATTGAAAAAGAGAAAGGATCAAAATGAGGATTATGAAACTGCGCGAATAAATCGTCCCCACAAGAATCACCACATAGAGAAAAGGCAGGGATGACCAAACCTCAATCAGTCTTTGCATGACCATATCGATCAAACCGCCAAAATATCCCTGCACCCCACCAATCAGGATACCAAACAGGGTGGAAATCGCCGCGAGAATGAGGGAGAAGAGCATACAGATCCTGAAACCATAAAGAAGGCGGGCAAAAACATCTCTCGCCGAAGAATCCGTCCCCAGCCAATGCTTGGCAGAGGGAGGGTGCGGGGGAGTGCCTTGCAGATCCATGTAAGAATGCAAGGGGCTGTGGGGGATTGGTGGGAGGAGCATCCAGTTTTGGCTGTTTATAAAAGCATCCGAATTCCGGAGGGTCACATAATCTGCCTCGGTCAGGTATTTTCCGCCAAATTCCTTTTCGGGATAGAAGTGAAAAATTGGGAAATACAGCCTTCCCTCGTAGGATAAAATATAGGGACGGTCATTGCAGAGAATTTCTGAAAATAAAGACAGGATGAACAGACCAGAAAGAAGAATAAAAGAGTACCACGCTCTTTTAATTTTTCGGAATCTGTTAAAACGATCCCTGGAAAGTTGGGAAAAAATGGCCATGGCTAACCGTCAGCTAAATTTAATCCTTGGATCGATGGTAATATAAAGCATGTCTGAAAACAGCCTTCCCAACAGGGCCATGATGCTTGATATGAGAATGACCCCCAGCACCACATTGTAATCCCGGCTCAGGATCGAATTATAGACCAGCAGGCCCATACCATCGATATCGAATACTTTTTCGATAAGCAGGGCGGAAGTAAACATTAAGGTAAAGATCTCACTCATCCGGGTGGCGAGGGGGATCAGGGCATTTCGCAAGGCATGTTTCCAGACCGCCCGCTGAAACCCAGCACCCTTAAACCGTGCAGTTCGCACATATTCCTTGCGAATTTCCTCAAGCAGGGAGTTTTTCATCAGCATGGTCAGAAACGCAAATTCACTGGCCATGAAGCAGACCAGGGGCAGGCACATATGGTGCAGGAAATCAAGCGTTCCCGCCCAGAAGCCCATGGACTCAAAATCATCACTTACCATTCCCCCCAGAGGGAACCAATCCAAGTAACTCCCACCACTAAAAAAGATAATCAGCAAAATCCCCAGGGCATAACCAGGAATGATATATCCGGCAAAGATCATGAGGGAACTAATCAGGTCGAACCTGCTGCGGTTCCATACCGCCTTGTACAACCCCAAGGGTATACAAACCGAATAGGAGAGAACAAAGGAAACCAGCCCAAAAAACAAAGATATTGGAAACTTCGATTTGATCACATCCCAAACCGGTTCCTCGTAGAAATAAGATGTTCCCAAATCAAAACGAATCACTTTGCCCAACCACTCGAAGTAACGGGTAAGGGCGGGCTTATCAAAACCATAGTATGCCCGGATATTTTCTATTTCCTCTGCGGTAATTTGTTGCTGGGAAGTGGAACCCCCGCCCCCCTCCAGGCTGCTTTGTGCACGGACCCGGGCAATCAGTTCCTCCACCGGGCCACCAGGCACAAATTGAATGAGGGTAAAGCAGACTGCGGTAATCCCCAGTAATGTGGGAAAGAGCAACAACAGTCGCCTGATCAAATAAATTCTCATTCCTGATAAACCACCTTGAAGGGCTTAAGGGGCAAAGGCTGGTTGCTCTCTGTTGCCTCGTTCAATTGTTCCACCAAGGCGGGATCTTCCCACCAATAAGTAAGGATGGACTCTTCCTGCCCAAACTTATCAAAGACAAAGTCCGGGGTTTGGTACTTGTTCCAGTAAAGAATTCTCCCATGGTCTGCCTGCCATAAAAAGATGTAGGGAATCATTTCTGCCAACCGGTTATCGATCTGCTTGAGAATTTCGATCCGTTTGTCCATATCATACTCGACCTTTTGCAACTCGATCAAACGGTCAATCTCTTCATCCTGAACCCCAGGATAATTTTGGGAGGCGGTCTGGTCTGCAGTAGAACTGTGCCAGCCAGATTCTGGATCCCGCAACCTCGATGCACCCCAGGCGGTCCAAAACATCTCAAATTCAAAATTATCAATCCGTTTGGTCAGAGTGGACCGGTTTGTTTTCTCAATCTGTGCCTGGATGCCCACTGATTTTAAATCTTCAATGTATAAATTGAGATGGCGGAAATCCTCAGCAGCAGAAAGAAAGGTTATCTCAAATGGCTGTCCATCCTTCTCCAACCTTCCCTTGTTATTGACCGACCATCCTGCTTCCTCCAACAACCGCCTGGCTTTTTCCGGATCGTAGGGGGTGACCTCCCTGTCAGGATTTACATTATTGGGGTACAAATCCGGATAGAATGAATTCAGTAAAAAGTATTGGTTGTACATGAACTTTTCATTCATTGCCTCACGGTTAAGCAGGTAGCCAAGGGCCTGGCGTACCCGGACATCCTGGAATTTTGGCTCGCGCAAGTTGATCGCCAGTCCCTGATAGCCCTTGGGCTCTTTGTTATAAACTGCCTGCCTTACCACCCATCCCTTTTCCACCTGTTCAAACTGGGTCTTTTTCATCCAAATGGAAGAGGTGTAAATCGGGTAGGCATCGAATATCCCTTTCTTAAATGCTTCCAGTGCTTTGTTGCGGTCGGTCATGGAACGGTACACCACTTTGTTTAAGTTGTATTTTCCTGAGTTATACCGGTTCTTCCTGCCCCACCAGTCATGCCTCCGTTGCAGGCTGATAGACCTGCCCTTTTTTACCTCGCCTATGGAATAGGGTCCGGAAACTACCGGAAATTCGAAATTGATCTTGTTAAAGTCTTGCCCCTCCCAGAGATGAGCAGGAAGTGCGACCATATTGCCAGCCTGAAAAAAGTTATTCCAGTGCCTGGTGTTTGCTTTGATCAAGACGGTCTTTTCATCCACCGCTACTGGGCGCTCAAACCTTTTAAGGCTTACCCGAAATAAGGATGTGAGGTTTTGGGGGTTTAAAATGACATCATAATAAAATTGGATATCGGCGGAGGTGATGGGCTGTCCGTCGCTCCAGGTTGCATCTTCCCTGATTTTGAAGGTGAAGCTCATTCCATCCTCATCTATCTGCCAGCTTTCTGCCAACACCCCAATCGGACGATTTTCCGTGCTGTGAAGAGAAATCAGCGGCTCATATAAAAGCCCCATCACATTGGCAGAAAAACTGTTGTAATCCAAAAACATGTTGAGCGATTTGGGGAAAGGTCCACCCCAGGTGGTGAAGGTTCCACCTGGCTTGGTATTGGGTAGGGCGATGGGATCTGTCTCACCATAACTTGGCTGGTACAGATCTTCCTTTATAAGTTCAACTTCCCCAAATTTCCTGGCATTATTCTGGTTTTCTTCCTGGCCACATCCGGGCAGAAAAAAGCAAAGGAGAAGAGGAATCAAAAGAGCAGCGGGAGTTTTCATAAATAATTCAAAAATGCAGGTAACTTGGATACCACTATGAATAGGCAGCACGCTAATTTCGACAAATAATTGCCCGTATGCTTATTTCTTACTGATTCTGGGCAAGAGGGTGGAAGTTGGTGTGCTCTTCCTGTAAGCGCTGGGACTCGACATGCGTGTAAATTTGAGTGGTGCCCACATCTGCATGGCCCAACATTTCCTGAACTGCACGAACATCAGCCCCGCCCATCAGCAAATGGGTGGCAAAGGAATGCCTTAATCCGTGAGGGGTCAAGTTTTTCTCTATACCCGCACGGTTGGCATAATCTTTCACCAGTACCCAAATCATTTTTCTGGAAATTGGGGTCCCCCTCTTACTGAGAAACAATTCGCCCCCTGACCCGTCTTTGACCAAATGGGGACGTCCCCCGTGTAAATAGTTACGAATGGCCAGGACCGCCTCGCCCCCCACCGGAACGATTCGTTCCTTCGCACCCTTTCCAAAAATCCGGGCAAACCCATCATCCAGATTGACCGCATTCACCAGAACGGAGGATACTTCGGAGACACGCAAACCACTCCCATACATCAATTCAAAAATCGCCCGGTCTCGTTTGCCCTGGGGTGTATTGAGGTCCGGTGCACCTAGAAAACGTTCCATTTCCTCGATACTCAGGGCATGGGGAAGAAACCTGCCTTTTTGCGGATTTTTCAGCAGTTCGGTGAAATCATTTTGCAAACTCCCCTCCCCGACCAGGTATCTCGCAAGCATACGCAGGGCGGAAAGTTTTCTGGCCAGACTGGCCACCGCATATCCATCCACGGTTAGGGAAGAGATCCAGGCAGATATATGCTCCAGGGATACATCCTGCCAGTTGGGTGAGCCATGGTTATGCAGGAAGCAGGCACACTGCACCAGGTCTGCCTCATAGGATTCCACGGTGTTGGGGGAAAGTCCTCTTTCCAATTGTATCCAGGCCATAAACGCACTTATGTCCGATTCATAAGCGGATGGTGGTTCGAGCGGGAGATCCCCTCTTTTTCTTCGAACAACCTCGGTTTTAGAACCCATCAATTCTACAAAAAAATCAGTCCTCTGGCAGGGCGACTGGGCAGAGCTGACCGGCAAAAAGTTTG
Organism: uncultured Opitutales bacterium; assembly: GCA_938091675.1. Classification (GTDB taxonomy): domain Bacteria; phylum Verrucomicrobiota; class Verrucomicrobiia; order Opitutales; family Seribacteraceae; genus Chordibacter. The sequence continues at coordinate 2,554 of CALKMX010000085.1, read as the reverse complement.
CGGTATATCCGGTTAATGGGGGTCTTCATTCGACTGACCATGAATTGTTCCTGCCTGAGGGCATTATATCCATAGCGGTAACTTGCGGCCAGGCGGGGATAGTTAAACATGTCCACACTCTCCAGCATGCTCTTGAGACGCTGGAGGTAGAGCATGCCCACCTCAACATTGGTTTCCCATTGGTAGGCTGTGCGGTAGTGCAGTTTAGTCACATCCGACCAGGCAGCTTCAGTTAATTGCATCATCCCCTTGGCAACGGATGACTCCGCATTTGCATTAAGGCTGCTTTCCGCATGGCAGATCGCATAAACAAAGCTTGGTTCCAGCCCCAGCTCAGGTGCTTCCCTTTTTATCTTCGCCCAGACCTTTTTATCATCAATAAAATTTGCATCCGGATCAAAATACTTGCACCCGCCCAAAAAGCAGGAGATGCAAATCAGAAGAAAACTAAATTTACAATTACCAACCACCCATTTCACACTAAACAATCAAGCATCTGGAAAAGGCGGGGGCAAGGATGTTCCCCTCGCCCTATGTAAAAACAAGCAGCAGAAAACCGAGGAAAAAGAGCATGCAGAAGAGTGCAGTCCAACCGACCGGATGCAACCCAAGTGCGGTTCTCTTCGCAAAATGGTTTTCCCCTTTAGAACCATCCTGCACCAGCAGACCTGCTTTGCAAAAGGGCTGGTAGAGTGCCTTCATGGTGTAGACATGCCCTTTTTTGAGAAACAAGCATACCCGGTCGGTCATACTGCCAACAAAAAAAGCATGTGCCCGGTCGTTCAACCCGTTCCAAAAACTCTCTCCAAACGCAAGGAAACCCCGGCCCATTTTTCGGTAGATCCAATCGGCGTCCAAATTGACAGAGGGCAATTCGGGCGGATATTTCCCCCACAAATTAAGCAGGGTAAATGCCAGGGCTGAAAAGAGCAGGATTTCGATCTGGGTAATCACATGGGTGGCATCGTAAGGATGATAACCAGCCGCTCCATTGGGGAGCATATCGTAGAGCCATTGAGGGTTGCACCCCAGAAAGATGCAGAGAAAAGAGGATATCCCCATGGCAATCAGCATATTGATGGGGGCTTCTTTGGGACGAAGTCCAGAATCATGAGCAAAAAAGGCAAAGAATGGAATTTTAATGCCGGCATGGTGAAAAACTCCGGCCGATGCAAAGAGCAGGCATAACCAAACAAGCAGATGTCCATTGCGGGCAGCTTCGGTAATAATAATGGATTTGCTCACAAACCCACTAAACAGGGGAAAGGCGGAAATGGACGCCGCCCCCACGATACAAAACCCGGTAGTCCAGGGCATACTCTTGTAAAGCCCTCCTAGATGGGACCCCCTGATCTCACCGGTGCGGAAAAGGACCGCACCCATGCTCATGAATAACAGTCCTTTGTAAATAACATGGGTAAATGCATGAGCGATCGCACCGTCAATTGCGAGCTCGGTACCAATGCCTATGCCCACAACCATAAACCCAATCTGGTTGATCTTGCTGTAGCACAATACCCGACGGAGATCATTTTCAATCACCGCATAAAAGATAGGAAACATTGCCATGACCCCACCGATGGTGATCAATACCTCTGCTCCTGGAAAAAGGCGGGCAAGCATGCAGACCGCACATTTGGTGGTAAAGGCACATAACCAGACCGGACCGGAATGAGTGGCCTCGGCATATCCATCCTTTAACCAGACATGTAAGCCGGGAAAAGCTGCCTTAATACCAATGGCCAAAAGAATAAGCAGGGCACCTAGATCGCCCCCTTCCAGTGCCGTGGTGAGAGGAGCGAGGGAAAGGGCATCCGCCCCCTCGCCGTGATAACGGACCAGAATACCCGCCAACAAAAGGAGACCGGAACCAACATGAAAAAATAAATAGCGAAATCCCGCTTCCTCCGCCTGTTTGGTTCGTCTTCCCCAAATCTGAAAGACCGAAGTGATGGCCAGCCCTTCCCACCATAAAAAGAGAGAAAGCATATCTCCGGCAAAGGCCACCCCCACTGCGGTTGCGGCATAGAGCAAAGACATCGACACCTGCCAGGGATCGCGCAAGTGAAAGGAATAGATACCCGCCACCAGAGCGGCTATGTGAAAGAGATATCCAAACAATTTTGCCTGTTGATCAACGACCACACCGAGGATTTCATAGCCAAAAAGATGAATGGTGGAAGATGTTCCCACATCCAGGCTGGCGACATATCCGAGCCCAAACAACGGGGCGATAATCAAGGCAAGGGAAGCAAACCTTCCACGAAGAACCGCGGCTGCCAACCCTCCAATCAAAAGAGCCGTGGCGGGATGAGTCCCTACTTCCATTGTCGATGCCAATACACTCATCTTACTTCTCCCAGTAGTCTTCCTCCCGCATAAGTATATTTTTGCCCTTCCATCCACGCATCAGTTTGGAAAAATAGACCAGTCCGACGCAGGCAAGAAATCCATAGATTCCATAAAATGCGGGGAGCGTCTCCACGGCATGTAAGCTGGAATCTTCCGCCAGGGCTGCATGCTTGTGCCAGCCCAGGCTGAAGATCAAGTCGGC
>CALKMX010000084.1 GCA_938091675.1 uncultured Opitutales bacterium | reverse complement strand
TTTTTTTTCTATCTTCCTCAAAAAGGCCCTCCTGCAATAGCTTTTCTTTGAGATGCTCAAACTGTAAGCGGAGATTACCCAGGCCGTCTTGTAATAAATGGCGCACCCTTAGTTGATATTCGCCCCTTGGTTCGTAAACAGTTATCTCCCCAAAAGCTAGACATTCGTCGCCTTCCTGAGGCAGATAGGCCGACCCGGATGCATCCCCGCGAAAAAGAACAGCTTTCAATTGGCTTGATTCGTCCTTCAGGAGAAAGTATCGATGCCCGCTTGCCTGTACCTTGAGGTTAGAAACTTCTCCCCGCACCCAAACTACCGGAAATTCTGATTGCAGAGATTTACGAATAGCCTGAGTTAAACCACTGATCGACCATATGGCAGAATGATCATCTGCCTGATCAAATAATTCAGTCTGCATTTCCCTTCTTTCTTTTTAGGATAAACCGGCCTAACAAAAGGGTGACTGCGATAAGGCATGCACCTGTCCAGAGGTATTTCCATTCACCTCCAAAGATTCCAGCAAAAGCGAGCACATACCCGGATGCGGTAATAGTAAGTATAGGAATGGAGATAAATAAATAGGAGTTAAAGCCCATGCCGATAAGCCCCAGAGCATAATTTGTAAAAATAAATGGAACACCAGGAGTTAGGCGTAGAATAAGAGCCCATTCTAGCATGTTTTTTGGGGGAGAACTGGGTAGTCGGAATCGGGTCCGTCTTAGAATTCTTTCAATTAATCCTCGGGCAGGTCCTTTGGCCAACCAGTAGGTCCATGAAAGATTGGCAGTCAGGGCCAGACTGCAATACATACAACTAAGCCATGGACCGTTTTCACCCCCCCACAGACCGGCAAGGCCAAGGAGTGGTGCAACCGGTAAAACAAACCCTGGGAGTAATGCGATAGCAAAAAACAAAAGAGGTCCGTTGGTGGTGAGGGTGAACCGTAGTACTTCCCAAGACTTTATGAGAAATATACGGGCATTATCCCCGCCCATTTCAATCAAAAGAAAATAAATTCCAAAAAGGAGAGCAAAAACAGCCAGCACGCCTCCGATCAGTAGCAGAAGCTGGTTACGCATTCGATTAAAGATTGGGCAGATCGGCAGATAGGTTGCTGTCCGCAATATTTTCTACAGGAATGGAAGCATTTGATTCTGCAGCAGAAAAAGAAGGAACTTCTTTTAGTTGCTCAGGGATAGGCCGATCTGAAAGTAGAAAGGAACGAAGAAAGGGGATTGAGAGAAAAATGAGAAGGCCACAAATGCACAGAAAGAGAATAAATTCGATAAGGCTAAATCCAAAGGACTGTTTCATAAGATTTAATACTTGTGTATGATGGCCGCATATGGCGATAAGCAAATCATCGCTTTAAAACCCAAAAAAGTAGACCCGGCAAAAAAATACCAATGAGTGCAACAATTCCAATAATCAATTGCGCACGCTGAGCTTTTTTGCGATTCTCAGGCGTGTCAGGAGACGGCGGGTTCCCCCAGTCGTCCTCATCATCCTTACAATTTTCATCGTTGTCATTCATTATCAAACTATCAATCACGCACGAGATTATGTCACAAGAAGATTCAGTATCTTTTAACCGGGTAACCATTGTAGGACCAGGACTTTTGGGTGCATCGATAGGCTTGGCACTAAAGGAAAAGGGGATAACCAAGGAGATCTGGGTCTATTTGCGGGATCCCCAAAAAAAGGAAGCTTGCGAGCGTTCAAACTGGTGTGAGTTTGCCACGCTTGATTTGAAGGAAGCAGTTACTGGGAGCGACTTAGTTATTTTATGCACTCCTGTAACTTCGATTCTTGAACAGATCTCGAAGATTGCAAACTGGGCAAGCCCTGAGTGTCTGATAACAGATGTGGGAAGCGTGAAGAAAAATATCTGTGAGAAAGCAAATGAATATTTTAGTGCCTGCAGATCTCATTTTATTGGATCCCACCCTATGGCAGGATCGGAAAAAGCAGGTATGAAGTATGCCTCAGCTGAAATATTGCATGGGAAAAATTGCATTGTGACACCTTCTAAAGAAGCGAATCATCAACAAGTGATTAGGCTTTCACGCCTATGGGAAGGATTGGGCATGAAGGTAACAAAACTTGATGCCGTAGAACATGACATTCTGATGTCATGGATTAGTCATCTACCTCATTTGGTGGCATCATGCCTTACGAAGAGTGTTGCCACCACAGACATGAAAAAAATCTTTTTATCGGGTAATGGACTCAGGGATACAACACGGATAGCAAGCGGAAATCCAGAATTGTGGAGTCAAATACTGCTTGAAAACAGAAACAATCTCCAAGGTGGGATCAATGTGATGATAGAAAACTTACAAATGCTGAAAGAGATTCTTGGAAAAGCGGATAAGCCAGAACTTGTAAGCTTCTTGCAATCAGCGAAAGAGGTGAGGGATCAACTCAATGAGCACCGATAAAGATTCTATTTTAATACAACCATTTACTAAACCTTGTCGGTCAAAGGTAGAAGTTCCTGGCTCTAAAAGCATATCCAACCGTGCTCTTATATTGTCGGTTATGTGTGGAGGGAAGACCCAATTAAAGGGTTTGTTGGAAAGTGAAGATGTCGATTTAATGCGCCAAGCATTGTCTGATTTAGGTATTCAAATCGAAAAGAATGAAACGACATGCAGCATTATTGGAGAGTGCGGAGAAACAAGTAATAAAGAATGTTCAATTAATGTAGGAAATGCTGGAACGATAGCCCGATTTTTAACTTGTTTACTCGCATCTCAAAAAGGAGGTAAATATAGCCTAGATGGTTCACCTGCCATGCGTAAAAGACCGATGGCCGAACTGCTTAAGTGCCTGACTGATTTAGGCTGTAAAATAAAGTACGAAGGAGCCGAAGGTTGCTTTCCTTTTACTTTGCATAGTAACGGGATAAATAAAAGTAAGATTGAAATAGACGCCAGTAAAAGTGGGCAGAATATATCAGGAATTCTTATGCAATGCCCACTACTGGGGACGGATGTAGAAATAGGATTTAAGCAGGGTACAGTTTCTCTTCCATTTATTAAAATGACGCTAGAAATGATGCGGTCATTTTCTGAAAACGAATATTTAAATTACGAATTAAATGAAAAAAGTATATTAATCAAAAAATCTAATTATAGACAGGAAAACTATGCGTATAATATAGAGCCTGATGCTACAGCTGCAAGTTATTTTCTTACCCTACCGCAAGTTGTGGGGGGTGTAGTCCGAATTCATCAAATGAAAGATGTGATGCTGCAGGGTGATATTGATTTTTTCAAAATATTAAATGATTTGGGTGCAAATGTTTACTTTGATGAGACTGGAATTGTAAGTGAACAAGGACTTCCACTGTCCGGTGGTTCCTTCGACTTTAATGATATTTCTGATACATTCCTTACCCTTGCTGCGATCAGCCCAATATTAAGTAGTCCTCTTGAGTTGTACGGAATTGAACATACCAGAAAACAGGAGACAGATAGAGTGTCCGCTATGGCCAAAGAATTAATCAAATTAGGGCAGGTAGTCATTGAAAAACCTGATCGTCTGGTAATACATCCAGATTTAAATAAATTAAAGAAAGCTGCATTTGATATGGTTTCTATCAACACCTACAATGACCATCGTTTTGCTATGAGTTTTGCTATTCTTGGTTGTTATGATCTTTTCGGAGACGGAAGGCCATGGCTCAAAATCCTTAATCCTGGTTGCTGTGCTAAAACCTTTCCTGGCTTTTTTGACTGCTTAGATACTACCCATCAAGATTCTAATGGATAAAAATAAATATATTACGATTGCACTTGATGGAGCTGCTGGTTCAGGGAAATCAACAACGGCAAAGGCGCTATGCGCAAAATTTAAATATATACATATCGACACTGGTTTACATTATCGCAGCCTTTGCCTTTATTTCTTAAATAAAAATATTTCTCCTGATAATGTCTTAAATTTTCTTCAAAATGAAGAAATTAACCTTTGTTCTTTTATTGAGCAGAATTCTGCTTTTCTTCTCTTAAACCAAGAACGTTTTACCGTTGATCAGTTAAGGAATGAACAGATGAACCAACAGGTCTCATATTATGCACGTATTCCTGAAGTGCGTGAGCTTTTACTCAAATATCAGCGAGGCCTCTGTCAATATGGTCAACAAAATGGTTTTTCTGGGATAATTATGGACGGTAGGGATATAGGAAGCGTTGTGTTACCTGACGCTGATCTTAAGTTTTTCCTGCATGCAGATTTGCACATACGTCAATCCCGACGATCTATTGATGGAGAGATGGATTCTATTTCTGGACGTGATAAATTGGATAGCACTCGGAAAATTGCACCTCTGGCCTGTCCAAAACATGCCGTATCAATCAATACCGGTGTGCTTTCCATTGATGAAGTTGTAAATCTTATTTCCACAAAAATTTTAGATATATAGTGAAACCGCTTTACCGTTTTGCCCAATTTTCTAGTTACATTTATTTCCGTCTGTTTCATCGTTTTGAAGTTTATGGGTTGGATAATATTCCATCCACTGGCTCTTTTATTTTAGCCTCTAACCATCAAAGTTTCTTTGATCCGCCTGCTCTTGGTTGCAAAATTCCCCGCAATCTTCACTATTTTGCCAGAGATTCTCTTTTTTTCTGGCCACTTGGGTGTTTGATTAGGAATTTAAACTCCATACCTGTAAACCGTACCCGTTTGGATATGAGTACCTTAAAATTAGTTTTAAAAATTCTTGAATCCGGGGAACCTTTGTTAGTCTTTCCTGAAGGCACCCGCTCAGTAAATGATAAGTTGGGCACTGGGAAAAAGGGAATCGGATTATTATTGGCTAAATCAAAGTCCACGATTGTTCCAGCTCGAGTAATTGGTGGAAATCTAATTCTGGGTAAGGGAATGCTATTTCCCAGAATTGGGAAGAAACTAATGATACAATTTGGGACCCCAATCAGTGTTGCGGATCTAGATCCTGGTAAATCCGATCCTAATCGTTATGAAATCATTTCCTCAAAAGTCTTATCTCTAATTGCTAATCTGTAGTGATCTTTAGAAGTTTAATGACCTATTGAATGTAAGGTAAGAGTGCCTCTTTTATTCTATTATTAATAAGGTCATTAGAATCTGGAAATACAAAATTTTGCCCAGTTATCGTCTCGTAAAGGTAGATATATCGGGCAGATAATTCTACAACCAGTTCTTTTGGGGCCTGAGGTAGTGACTTATCTTTATAGGGATCACAATTTTCACGAAACCATAGTCTTAAAAATTCTTTGTCAATATTGTCGGGTTCATGGCCCTGTTCCAATTTTTTCTCATAGCTCTTTCCTATCCAGTATCTGGAGGAATCGGGAGTGTGAATCTCATCAATGAGAATAATATTACCATCGCTTGAAAGCCCCATTTCATACTTTGTGTCCACCAAGATTAGCCCATTTTTTCGTGCAAGTTCCTGTCCTCGCGTAAAGAGCAGTAGAGCATGTTCGGATGCATACTCCCAATGCTCTTTAGACATCCATTTTTCTTCTATAATTTCTTGCGGAGATAGGGGACGATCATGAGTATCTTCTTTGGTGGTGGGAGTAATGATCGGTTTGGTGAACTGTTGGTTTTTACGCATTCCATCGGGTAACGAGATTCCGCAATACTTTCTTTCTCCCGCTTGATATTGTGTCCAGATTGAGGTACTTGAACTGCCCGTCATGAATCCACGAACAACAAATTCAACGGGGAAGGGCTTGCATTTTTGAGCCAAAGTTACATTGGGGTCTGGAATCCCGAGCAGGTGGTTGGCCATGATATCTTTGGTTTGCTCAAACCACCAGGCACCAGTCTGATTAAGTACCTGCCCCTTAAAGGGAACAACTGCCAACACTCGATCAAACGCGGATTGTCTGTCGGTTGTAATTAGGGCAAACTGCTCACCAAGATCATACCGGTCTCTAACTTTCCCCTGATATTTAGGTAGACCTTGCAGCTCCGTGTGCTCCAAGCAATTGGTAAGGTTTTGGGATATAATGTCACGGTAGTCGTGAGGGGTGTTTAGCGAGTCGATCATATAAGCTGCAAAAAGATAAAAGCTAGATTGCCTGCTCAAAAGTTCAAGCCCAAGGGTAAGGAAATCTCGTTTAATTGACGGAGTTAGGAAAACCATATAAAAGTTGTGTAAATTTATACAACCATTGCTTGCTCATGAACCTTGAAAAACCCTATGATCTTATTGTAATCGGAGGAGGACCAGCAGGTTATGCGGCTGGAATACGAGCCGGGCAACTGGGTCGTCGTGTCTTGGTTGTCGAAAAGGAAAGAGCCGGAGGTACCTGCTTAAACTGGGGATGCATTCCTTCCAAAGCTCTTCTTAAAAGTGCAGAGGCTTACCAGGCAGCTTTGAATTCTGAGAGCTTTGGGTTTACCTGTAAAGAGATTGAGGTAGATTTTGCCAAAGTAATGTCCAGGTCTCGTAATGTGGCGGATCAAATGGGCGGCGGGATCGAATTTTTATTTAAGAAAAACAAAGTCGATTATGTGGTAGGGAGTGCCAAGCTGCTGAAATCTGACACCGTAGAGGTTCTGGATGGGGAGTATTCCGGAACTCAGGTGCAGGGAAGCAGGGTAATGATCGCCACTGGATGCATACCTCGAACATTAGAAGAAATCCCAGTGGACGGGAAACGCATCATGACTTCAAGGGAGGCGTTGGCAATGAAGGAGATGCCAGCCAGCATAGCAATACTTGGAGCCGGGGCGATTGGTGCTGAGTTTGCCTATTTTCTCAACGCATTTGGGTGTAAGGTTACCTTGATTGAGATGTTGCCCAACCTTTTACCGGTTGAGGATCTGGAAGTTTCGAAAGCTCTGGAAAAAGCTTTTCTAAAGCAAGGAATTGATTGCAGGCTTAACACTCGAGTCGACAAGATTGAGGTTGTGGAGGAAGGAGTTTCTTTAAGCGTTCATAGCGATTCAGGCGAAGAGATGCTCGATGTGGAATCCGTTTTGCTGGCTATAGGGGTGGTTCCCAATTTGAACGGTGTTCTTTCAGATAATTGCAAATTGGAGTTAAACCGTGGATACATCAAAGTGGATGAAAACTACCAGACATCCCTCCCAAATGTATATGCGGCGGGAGACATTATTGGACCCCCATGGTTGGCTCATGTGGCTACTTATCGAGCAGTACAGGCGGTCAATGGAATGTTTGGTCATTCCGATCCAATCCCGATGGATTCTTTTCCTGGTTGCACCTATTGCCAGCCTCAGGTAGCCAGCATTGGCCTTACGGAGGAAAAGGCAAAGGACGAAGGTGTAGCATATAAGGTCGGGAAATTTCCTTTTGCTGCCTCGGGTAAGGCGGTAGCGGTAAATCACCCGGAAGGATTCGTGAAAATCATTGTGGGTGAGAAATACGGTGAAATCTTAGGTGCACATATTATTGGGTCGGACGCGACCGAGCTTATTACCGAATATGGATTGGGAATGAAACTGGAAGCAACGGTGGATGAAATCCACCAGACCATTCATGCACACCCTACCATGAGTGAAGCCTTGGCTGAAGCCGCTGCCTCAGTACACGGTGAAGCAATCCATATTTAACTCAAAATCCAGATAAAAACTTGAAGGCTACTGTGGGGTAGTTACTAAAGAATTGAAAATCCTTATCCACACTTTTTGCGCTCTCAAATAAACTTTTTCGGGGTGATTGGTCTTGGCCTTAGCCTCACCTCAATCCTAGTTTATGACACAGGAAAAGGTTGTCTCTTTCTTTATTTTCTGAAATTTTAAACTTCCTGTTCTTTAATTAATCTCAGCCAAGTGCATCCATAGAAAGTCGAATTTATTCGGCAACCAACCGAACCTTTTGAGCGGTCGCGGTGGTTCATCGGTCATTGACCTGGATGTGCGGTTTTAAACTTAAACCGAAATTAGCGCTCTGTTCGAATATCAGGCTGTTCGAATGAAGTGCGTATTAATCCTATTACGCATTATGAATCAACTCGATAACGAAGATCCGAAGGTCCAACTTGCTATCCGTGTGGATGAGTCAAACCCGAATCATCATTTATGGAATAATAACGGCACCTGGTGGTTGCATTATACGGTCTACCCTACCCCCGTTACTTCCGAGAGAAGAAGAA
>CALKMX010000083.1 GCA_938091675.1 uncultured Opitutales bacterium | reverse complement strand
GATTCATTTTGCAGGACATCAGTCGGTCCATGAGTGGCGTCGTGAAAATACCAAAACCCTGTACCAATTACCGATTCATTGTATCCATCGGTGGGATGCCGGCGGGGATTTTTGATTAAATCCCCGGCAAGATGCTCGCGGATAAAATCATCGTAAGGCACATCCTCATTCAATGCCCGGATCAGGTAATCCCGGTATTCATGGGCGTGATCTATGGCATAGTCGAACTCGTGCCCGTAGGTATCGGCATAGCGCATCAGATCCATCCAATGCCGTGCCCATTTCTCTCCAAAGCGGGGGGAGGCTAACAGCTTATCCACCAATACCCGGCGGGTAAGTTTTAGGGCATCCACAATTTCCGCAGGGGTGGGTGGAAGACCGGTCAGGTCGAAATAGATCCGGCGGATCCAGGTTCGGTCATCCGCGGGTTGGGCGGGTTGTAACCCTGCTGCTTCAATTTTGGACAATACAAATGAATCGATGGGGGAAGTGCCCCAATCTTTTTGTTCGGTTAGCGGGGTAGGTGGATTTTGAACGGGTCTCCAGCTCCAGTGTTCTTTGAACCGTTTGGGGAGATCAAATTTTTCCACCAGTCCGTCCTTTGGTTCCACTTTGGGCCTTGGGTCCGGGGCACCCATCAGTACCCATTTTTCAAGAATGGCAATTTCCTCCTCTTCCATCCTGTACTTTGGGGGCATGGCATCGACCAGTTCCTCGGTGTGCCGGACAGCATCAATGACCATGCTTTCAGTAAGATCTCCTGGTACAATGGCGGTTCCGCCATCCCCACCGGTTGCCCAGCCCCACTTGGAATCGAGAAAAAGTTTACCTTTGAGTTTTTTTGCCTGGTTGGAATGGCACTCGTAGCAATGTTCGGCAAACAAGGGACGAACCTGGGCCTCAAAAAATTCTGACTGTTCGGGAGTCAGCTGATCTGGCTGGATCTCATCTTCCGCCCATGCGGGGGAAAGGACCAAATAAATGGAAAACAGAAACGCCCCAAAAAACTTCATCAACCGGGATTCAGGCGAGAATTTGTTTGATGATGTGGCCGTGGACATCGGTCAGCCGCATATCGCGCCCGCTGAAACGGAAGGTGCTCTGGGTGTGTTCGATACCAAGCAGATGAAGCATGGTGGCGTGAAGATCATGGATTTCCCACTTATCCTCAATTGCTTTGTATCCAAAATCATCGGTTCTACCCACGCTGGATCCGCCCTTTACTCCGCCACCCGCCATCCAAACGGTAAACCCAAACGGGTTATGATCCCGTCCATTGGATCCCTGGGCAAAAGGTGTTCTACCGAATTCACCGGCCCAAACAATGAGGGTTTCATCGAGCATGCCCCGGGCCTTGAGATCCTTGATCAACCCGGCAATCGGTTGATCGATAGTCAGGCAGTTCTTGTTGTGTCCATCGACAAGATTTTTGTGCTGATCCCAGCGGTCTCCATTTCCTCCCGGGCAGGTAAGTTCAATAAAACGAACTCCGCGTTCCACCAGGCGACGGGCAATCAGGCATTGTTTGCCAAAGGTCTGGGTATTTTGAAAAGTGGAATCCAACCCGTACAACTTTTGGGTCGCCTCGGTTTCCCCCCGAAGATCGGTCAGTTCGGGCACCGAGCTTTGCATGAGATAGGCAGTCTCGTAGTTGCGGATGGCTGCCTCGACCTGGGGATCTCCTTGCAGATGAGTCAGGGTATTTTCGTCGAGGCTACGGATCAGGTCCAGTTTGTTACGCTGAAGGGAATCGCTTGGCTCGGAGCGTTTTACATTGGCGATTGGATTTTCGGAGGGCAGGAAGACCGAGCCCTGATAAGTCGCAGGGAGAAAACCTGAGCCAAAGCAGTCGAGACCGCCCGGAGGGATCAGGCCACCATTTAGCACCACGAAGCCTGGCAGGTTTTTGTTTTCAGTTCCCAGTCCGTATCCAAACCATGCCCCCATGCTTGGACGGCCCTGGAATCCCGAGCCCGTGTGCAAAAAATAATTGGCAGAGGTATGCTCGGCAAAAGGGGAAGTCATCGACTTGATCATTGCCAGGTCATCGGCCACTCCGGAAAGATGGGGAAAGAGGGAACTGATCCAATGTCCGCATTCCCCGTGCTGCTTAAAGTCCCATTGCGACTTTAGGACGGTTCCAATATTATCAAATTGAGTTCTTTCCAGTTTACCAATGGCAGTACGGGGGTCCTGCCCATGGTACTTTTCCAAAACCGGTTTATAGTCAAAAGTATCCACATGGGAGGGGGCACCGTCCATGTATAAAAAGATCACACTCTTCGCTTTGGGTGGGAAGTGCGGCGGTTTCGGTGCCATTGGATCGATGCTCAATGTGCCCCGACCTTCCGCGGAAAGGGCGGAGAGGGCGACCGCCCCAAATCCATTGGCACACCATTTTAACATATCCCGGCGGTTGGTCGGACGGTTGAGAAAATTTTGGCAATGCATTTTGGTTTCCTTCTTTCGTGAGTCTTAACGAATTAGCATCTAATTCAATGGGAAATTTACCATTCCACAAAATTTTGGAGCGGAGGGGTTTCTTAAATTATCCTCTTTTTGTTGAAAGCTGGAAGATGTATTTACAAAGTATGACATTTTATTGAGGTTCTGATTTTTGAATCCTGATGAAAGTATAATAAATATAATAGCAATAATCTGAATTATTAGGAATATACTTTCCTGACCTTAATATACCAATAATTGACATTTTATAGATGAAGGATTCTCAAAATCATTTTTCCCAAATGGTAAGGAATGCGAGACAATTGTTTCTTGGTTTTCCAGAGTCTCCCGTTGATCTGCATGTGGTCAGTGTGGGAGCAGAGCAATGCGGTGAGGAATATAAAGTGGACCGGAAAAGTTTTGAATTCTCGGTTTTTGAGCTTGTTGCCGTGGGGGAGGGTACCTTGTGGATGAATGAGAAAAAATATCCTTTATCTGCCGGTTCGGTGTTTTTCTACAGTCCGGGGGTGAGCCATCGAATTGAATGTGCTGAAGGGTTTGAAATGCTCAAGTACTTCATGGTTTTGGACGGTGTGGAGAACGCTAAGTTTTTTTCACAAATAGTAAAGAATGGGGTATTTTTCCGGCAAATATCCGACTATGTGGATCTGGTGGATTTGTTTGAATTAATCTTAGTTAATGCACCTGTTTCTTCGCCCCAGACCGCATCTATTTGCACCTCTCTGACCCAGGCACTCCTTCTCAAAACCGTTGCAAAAAAAGAAGGCACTCCGACGAACCAAACCCGCTCACGAACAACTTACAACCGCGTATTGCACCACATCCGCAAGCACTATCATCGCCTCAAATCAGTCAATCAATTGGCCCAAGAGACTCACTTGGATCCTGCCTATTTGTCACGAGTTTTTAAGAGTTTTCACAAAGAGACACCCTATGCATTTCTGGTAAGGTTAAAAATGGGACACGCTGCATCCCTTCTTCTGAAGACAGATACCCTGGTTAAGGATGTCGCTTACGGACTGGGTTTTGATAATCCCTGTCATTTTTCCCGCAGTTTCAAAAAAGCCTTCGGAGTTCCTCCTGAACGGTTTACCGGGAGGTTGGATGACTGATCCCATAAATTATATTCCTTGAACATAGGCTCGGTTCGCCTTTGGGTTAATTGTATGAAAATCGCCCTGCTTGCTTTCACCGTAGCCTGTTTTCCTCTTTTAACCTTTGGGGAAAAGCTTACTTCTCCTGAACTGGAAGCTAAGTTGATCCGGGGAATATCTGCTTTGATCGAGAATAATCAGACCATTCCCCTTACCGAATTAAATACTCAGTTGAAAAAGGCAGTCGGGAAAAAAGTCAAAATCCCCAAGGTTTCTTCTTTTGTTTATGATCCCCAAAGTCTGTACGAATTGTGCAAGCCATCGACCCTTATTGTGGCGAGGTTGTATAAGTGTGAACACTGTACGAACTGGCATTCCGGTGCTGCCACAGGGTTTCCCTTAACCAAAGATGGGATTTTTGCCACCAATTATCATGTTCTGGAGCAAACGGACGGAAAGACCTTTGCAGTCATGGATACAGGGGGGAAGATCTATCCCATCACCGAGGTTCTGGCTGCGGATAAAGAGAGCGATGTTGCGATTGCCCGGGCAAAGGGTGCAAAATTCCGGGCACTTCCGTTAGGTGAGCCTGCGAAGATCGGGTCAAATGTGCATGTGATCAGTCATCCCGACGGTATGTTTTATTATTACTCCAAGGGTATGGTCTCGCTTTATGATACGATGAAAGGAAAACCGCGAACTCAGTGGATGGCGATCTCTGCGGATTATGCACGCGGTTCCAGTGGGGCACCCGTATTGAATGACTCTGGAGAAGTGGTGGGTATGGTCGCCAGCACGGTGACTGTACACTATGAAAAACAGAAAATGACCAATCCGCAAATGGTGGTTGGTTTGTGTGCCCCGGTCGATGCGATCCGGGATTTAATCGAGTAGATAGTTTCTCTCTTAGAGATTCACCATTTCGCCGCTCCGAAAGGAGTGGTCTGCAGCCAGTACAATCTCGCTCGCTCGTATGGCACTGTTCTGATGCTCGGTAAGATCGGTTTTTCCCAGAATCCCATCGAGGAAGAACAATTGTTCTCTTTTGCATAGTTCATCGTGATCCGGTTCGTCATCCAAATCTATGAATTCGTCGGCCTGCTCAAGCTCTCCCTTTTCATTCTTTTGGAAACGGTGAACCAAAATTCTTTCTGTCTGGGTATGAGCATCGACCGAAGATGATTTGCCCCGGGCGGATGCATCCGCGGCCACGATGCTGGCACTGCCCAATGGACCCACCACATCCTTCACAAAAAAGGCGGTCTCGCTCATCATGGGACCCCAACCTGCTTCGTACCATCCGACACTGCCATCATCAAAGGTGACCTGTAAGTGTCCGTAATTGATCTTGCCGACGGGAAGTTCATCGGAAAGTTGGGCACCGAGTCCGGAAACCCGCAGGGGTTTAGTGCCGGTCATCTGGCACATCACATCGACATAATGCACCCCGCAGTCGACAATGGGGGAAATAGACGAGAGCAGGCTCTTGTGGGTTTCCCAATTCTTGCCGTAGGATTGCTGGTTTAAATTCATTCGCATGACCAGTGGCTTACCGAGGGTACGGGCGACTTCCACAAATTTGATCCAGCTGGGGTGCTGGCGGAGAATGTAGCCCACCACCAAGGCTTTGCCCTGCGCTCTGGCTAAATCGACCAGTTCCTGACATTGCTCGGCACTCTCAGCCAAAGGCTTTTCAGTAAATACATGGCAACCCGCTTCCAGTGCCATCTTGGCAAACGGATAGTGGGTGTCGGGATAAGTGGATATACAGACTGCATCCGGCTGGAGTTCTGCGAGTGCCTGTCCGTAATCATTGACCTCCGCAGTGCCTTCGGGCAGTTCCGCCATTAGGGAGGCCCGGGATTCCGCCTTGCGTGTACAAATGGCGGCAATTTCAAATTCCGGAATGGAGGCATAGGCCAGGGCATGGGAACGGCCCATATTTCCGGCACCCACCACCAGTACGCGGATCTTATTTTGTTCACTCATGGGATAAGACTGGGTGAAACCGGGTCAGCGGGCAATCCAATCTGATGGTCGGTGCTTTTTGACCAATTCATCCTGGATTTCGGAAACATGCCGGTAGTACTCCTGATATTTCAGGTTCTGGGCAGCTGCTTCATCAAGAATGACGGTTACCCGCTCGTGCATTTGCAGGGCAGAACCCGGACAGATGGCGGCAATGGGACCCTCGATCATGTCATGAACCGCTTCTGCCTTGTTTTCTCCGGTGGCAATCAGGAGAATACGGCGGGTTTCCAAGATGGTGCCAATACCCATGGTGATGGCCAGTTTAGGCTGGAATTCACCGGGGCCAAAAAAGCGGGAGTTATCCTCCACCGTCTGCTTGGTCAGAGTCTTTAAACGGGTGCGGGAACGAATACTGGAGGTAGGTTCGTTGAACCCGATATGTCCGTCCGTACCTATGCCAAGAACCTGTAAATCAATCCCGCCTGCCTCTTTGATTTTTTGTTCAAAGGCAGGGCCTGCTTCCATGGGGTTTTCCAGGGTACCGTCGGGCACATGAGTATTTACCGGATCAATGTCGAGATCATCAAACAGATTGATGTTCATAAAAGTGCGGTAGCTTTGAGGGTGGTCTGCATGGATTCCGACATATTCGTCCAAGTTAAAGGTACGCACCTGGGCAAAGGAGAGACCGTGCTCCTGGTGACGAACGATTAACTCCCTGTAAAGCCCCAGTGGGCTGGATCCAGTGGCAAGACCGAGAATGGTATCGGGGAAGGTGCGGATCTGGGCTTCAACGAGGTCAGCGGACCTCTTGGCGACCTGCTCTGCGGTTGATAAAATGATAATTTCCATAAGAACAATTCAGATCAGATGAATTTGGTAAGACCGGGCTTGGGGACACCGGGCACGGCCAGGGGTTGGGAAAAGTCGAGGTGGGGCGGGGTAAGATCCTCCTTGGAATTGAGGGCCTGTTGGAAGGATAATTTCTTGCCAGTGTAGGCGACCATACGGCCCATGATTGCCACCATGGTGCTGTTGGCTGCCCGTTCTCCATCGTTGATGGGGTTGCCCGAGCGAATGGACGCAATCAATTCCTCATGCTCGGTCCTGTACATATCGTTGTTGGACCCGGAATAACGCCAGGGTGTTTCTCCATCCGCCATAATCGCGTGTCTGTTTTTGGCACTGCAAAATCCCTTCTTTCCAAAGACTTCCAATTCGTAACTTCCCTGGGTGCCGTTTTGCTGGCGGGAAAAATGGTAACCCCGGGCACCATTTGCCCATTTGTAGACGATGGCAAAATGATCGTAGATATTACCGTAGCGGTCGGGATCGTCGGGATACACCTGCCTGCCCCCACTTCCTTCCGCTTCGATGGGAAGTTCCTCGCCCATGGCCCACTGCATCATGTCGATGGAGTGAACCGCTTGTTCCACAATGGAATCACCTGCCAACCAAAGATGCTTGGGCCAGTTGCGCATTTGAATTTCGAGGTCGCTTTGGGTACCGGTGCGTCCCCGGTTTCCACCGACCTCTCCTGCGTTGTAAGTGCTGTACATTGCATTGATGTCACCGACTGCTCCATCGAGCACACGGGAAAAAACCTCGCGTTTGGGAAAATTGTAACGCCAGCAAAAACCGGACATAAATCCGAGGTTTTTCTCTTTCGCTTTTTTGGATAGCTCAATGACCTTGCGGATACCGGGGGCATCCACGGCGACTGGTTTTTCAAAGAAACAGTGAATTCCTTTCTCCACCGCATATTCAAGTTGAGCAGGCCGGAAACCAGGAGGTGAGGCAAGGATTACATAGTCCACCCCGGCATCGATCACTTTTTTGTAGCAGTCAAATCCGGTAAATTTATTTTCTTCAGAAACTTTGTAGCGGGGTCCACAAATTTTTGCCAAGTGATTGCTTCGTTGACTGATGCGGTCTTCGAAGAGATCTCCGATGGCAACCAGTTCAACCTTGGGGTCGGCGGCCATGGCATTGCCCACGGCTCCACATCCCCGCCCACCGCAACCAACCACCCCGATACGGATCGGTTTGTCATCGGTAAACCCCTGAGCGACATAGGGGGTAAGTATAGCTCCTGCGGTTACAAGACCGCTGTTTTTTACAAAGGTTCTACGGGTCAGGTTAGTTTCGTGCATGATTGGATAGGTGTTAATGGGCAAAAGAATGTAAAGATGGAAACCCTGCCAACAGAAGCAGGCAAGGTAAAATAATACCATGTTCTGAAGAATACTTCATCCCCTCCTTTGCTAAAAATATCTCATTTATTGTCTTTATTTGTTCGAAATGAGGAAAGATATGACATTTCATGACCATATGAGAGCCAGTTTTGAAGCCCTAACCCTGGATGGTAGATCCACCTACCGCTTTATTCAAATCGACCGGGGTGATGGGTTTGACGGTCACTGGCACTACCATCCGGAATATGAACTTAAATGGGTCAGGGAAGGGGTTGGTCAACGAATGGTGGGGGATCATGTGGAGTCCTTTGGCAAGGATGACTTCGTGTTGGTGGGGTCCAACCTCCCACATTGCTGGCGGACCGCACCGGAATTTACCGGTTCTTCTCAGGCCAGCCTTTTGCAGTTCCCTCCGGATTCTCTGGGTACAAACCCCGAAACAAAAAAAATCCGTGATCTTTTGGAACAGTCCCGTCTGGGGTTGCGTTTCGATCTTTCCGATAAAAGTAACAAGGAACGGGTGAGGGACGCATTTGATCATCTGGAAACCGCAAAACAAGGGAGCTGGTCGTCCTACGCATGCTGGATCGAGTTGCTTGGTTTACTGACTGAATTACCCGGTCAATCCTTAGCCAGTTCGGGCTACAACCTGAAGCAACCGGTGGACGACCGTCTCGCCCGGGTGATTGATTATGTTTTTGAAAAAGTGGAAACCCAAATAAATCCCACCTTGTTTGATGAATCCAGTGAGTTGGTATCGATGACACCCGCTGCATTCAGCCGCTTCTTTAAACGTCATACCGGGCGTACCTTTTCTCGCTTTGTTAATGAGGCAAAAATTGCCCGTGCCTGCCGCTGTTTGGTAGAGTCGGAAGAGACTATTCTGGCAATATCCCTGGAGTGCGGATTTGGCAGCTTAAGCCATTTTAACCGTATCTTTATGGAATACAAGGAATGCTCTCCCGGTAGGTGGCGATCCAAGTTTAAGGCTGCGTAAGGTGATTCAAGCTTTTCTGCGTCGGGCACGAAAGAAAGAGAAGATTCTGAATA
>CALKMX010000082.1 GCA_938091675.1 uncultured Opitutales bacterium | reverse complement strand
CAATTCCCAGGCAAACGCCCCAAAGCCTAGTCCAGTTCCTCTACCAACTAAGCCTAAAACACCTTCCTCGCTTTTGAATAATTCTTCTATGGGTACATCCAAGCCCGAGCGATCAGGTGAGGACGAATACGATCCACCGTCCCTATTTGCATCTATCGGAGAGATCAAAAAATACTAGAACTCAAAAAGGAGAAAATGGAGAAGGGGTAAACGGGGTTTCTTCTCCCAAGAAAAAGGGAACTTCATCACTGCCAGGATCTGCCTGTGGAGACTCAATTTTCTCCCCGCCAGCCTCATCTGCCTCGCCCTCAACTTCTTTAGAAATAAGAGTCAGGTTTCCATCCTCATTGATAAAGGAGGTAATCGCGGTGTCCGGGGAGCCTTCCAAATCTTCGGAACGAACATCCCTGACCCACCAATCCTGATAAACCAGTTCGCCCTCCTCTTTGTATTGCTGGACAGCACCCCACCTTGAACCAGCATATTCGGGAACGAGCAACCTCCGGTCAGGATCGTAAGAGTATCGGGCGTCCCACGCTTTTTGCACATACGCAGGCGGTTGGCCTTTAAGGGAGGTACCCAGATTGGTCTGATCTACCTGACTGGTCTTTTTTAGACTGCACGAAATTGTGGCCATCAGCAACAAGAGCAAAATCACGAATTTGGAAGAATTCTTCGGCATGATATTGTTTATTACAATGCAAACTTAGTCCAAAGATCAATCCTTTGTTGGCCTTTTGTACCAAAATACACAGGCTTTATGACTTCGCAAAAAAAAGGGAAGACCAATAAGCGGCAGGATCATCTTCAGGATTGACCAGTCACTGTACCACAACAATTTCCTAGCCGAAGAGATCACAGGTGGGGATGAAATAATCAAGACCTCCTTCCCCCTTTTCCTGCACTCTCTTTTTAGGTTTTTGGAAAGAATGATTTCCTCCCCAGCAAAATGAGTTTCGGGAAATCCACCACATTGGAAAAATAAATCCGATTTACAGAAAATAAAACTGCCTGCAAATAAACGGAATCTTTTAGAAATAAAATTCCACATCGCGGGCAGACATCTTCCGGAAAACCACCGGCCATAATCATGATCAAAGCCCAATTGTGCCCCCCCACATTCGATCTTTCCACCCGCCAGGGCATGGAGAGCCTGAGAAAAGGTTGAGGGGGGAACAATCGTGTCCGCATCCACAAAAATTAGGTATTTGCCCCGGGCTGCCCTAGCCCCCGTGTTTCGTGCCCTAGATATTTGCCTGACTGGTTCCTTTACTACCTTGCATCCAAAATTTATGGCTATCTGCGCGGTATGATCGGTGCATTGATTATCTACAACAATGCATTCGCCCGTAAGTGGGCTTAAATCGTTTCGGGCCCGTTCCAATGCCTCAAGGGTTTGAGGCAAATAGTTCTCTTCGTTGTAGGCGGGGATGATGACCGAATAATCAAGCTCGGCCATAACTTGCCGGGGTGACGAAAAAATCAACGGGAAAACTTCTTTGCCCTTCGACCAACCCCGAAAGACAATCCCGATATCCAACCCTGCAACCTGGCCAGTGGTCTTTTGGAGTAAAGGTCCTGATCCCCCAAAGGATGAAGGGGAGAATCACCCTTGATGTCAGAAGCAATGCGGTCCAGAGAGGGCAACTCGTTGCCTTCTGCCTGAAGTTGTTGATACAAAAAAGTCAGGCGGTCTACCTCAAGCTGCCTGGAAAGAGCAGTTAAGGTTTTCCTGAATTCTGCCACCTGGCCATTTGCTTGAGGATGAACAGAACGGTCCGGATCTGCGGTCTTTTCAGGAGTGGCGGCGAAAGTGTCTTCTACTTCAGTTGGGGCATTCTCGTTGCTGGGGGAAGAAGCAGGCAGTGGATCTGGGTTCGCTTCAATAGACATATCGGAGTCAAAATCATCCACAGAAAAAGTTTCCTCATCCAGTTCGGCATCTTCAGCAGAACCTGTTTGCGGAGGGATACCCGCCTCGACAATACCTTCCTCATCTGAATCAAAGGCATCGGAAGAAAGCCTGCCATCATCAGATATGCTGGAAGCTAAAGCCTCGTCTGATAACTGGTCAGAATCAGTTGATGTCATGAGGAAAGGCTTTAGAGATCGATTGGGGATAGTGTCTTCTCGTCATCAAAATTTGAAGAAGAGATAGGATTAGTTAATTCTGCCGATCGGATCAAGGTTAGTTTTTCTCCCTTCCTAAAAGAGGGAGTAACTTGGCTGGGTAAAGACTCAGCCAATTTCAAAAAGCTGTACTGCTTCTCGGCCAATGAGCAAGTCACATAGACGGGCATTTCATTCCAGTTCTCGTCCGTTTGGACAAGGAAGTTAAAGCCTGAACAAATCCCTTGCTCCAGACCCCATTTGATAAAAAACCCTTTTTCTTTTTCCGAAACACTATCAATTTCCACTTCAATAGAATCACCGTAAAAAATCTCAAATGGTCTGATTATCTCTTCCATCAGAGGATTTCTAGAATTAGTAAAAGTCTCCAAGGCAGCTTGTCTGATTCGGTTGAGAGAAGAAAAGTTTTGGTCCAATCTTTGCCAGTCCATCTCTGCACTCGAATGGGCCAGAGAAACCTCACTCAACTGGGCGACAGACACATCTTTTTGCTCTTTGAGCGGTTCCATTCTTTGTCTCTCCGCCAAAATCATCGCTTCTATCTTGGCGATCTCTTCCTCGGCTTGGCCAAGCTCTTTTTGCGAGCTGTTTAACTGTTCGGTTAAACTTTTGACTTTGGGAAGCAAAAAACTTAGCTCCTCGCTTGCCCCTGAACTGCCTTCTTCCAGTTGCTCTAATTGTTTCCGGTATTCACGGTTAATTTTTAACAGAGCGGACATATTTGCCTCCGTCGAATTGGTCTCCAGCCCGATTAATAACTCGGCTTCGTTGAGTTTTTCTTTTTCTGAAATTAATGTGCTGTCCAAGGACTCAAACGAGCCCCGGTTCATTACAAAAAACGTAACGCTTCCTCCCAGCAAAGCCGCGGAAAAAATTCTAAAGAGCAACCAGATCAACTTCTTTTACCGCTTTAAGCCTGAGAGGGTTTCCCACCAAAGGAATGATTTCCGCCAACGAATAAGTTCTGAAGACTTTCCTGATGCGGATTTTGGAAATTTCTTCCCCTGATGAATGAACTGCAAAAAACATATTTTCACGGAGCCCCGTAGTTCCCCCCTCCGATATGGCAATATATCCAGACTTTAAATCCACCGCCCCCAACCGCACGCTTAGTTCTTCTCCGGGCTCAAGCCAGGGCCTTTGCCGGGCATAGCTACGAATTGCACTTAAAGTGTCCAGGTAATGTCGGCGAAGAGCTTCCGTAATCGAAGAAAACACAACCAACCTCTCAGAGAGTTCGTTCGATCGGCTTTCGTAATCTCGAATTTCAAAGGATTTAGTGTCAATTTGTTGCTGGATCTTTGGAATTTCATTTCGAAG
>CALKMX010000081.1 GCA_938091675.1 uncultured Opitutales bacterium | reverse complement strand
CCTTAGATTCAGGAACATCTTCATCTGCCGAAACCGGGGAATCATCAATGCCGGGATCTGTAGGTTCCTCGCCATCCTCATCGCCATTTTCCTTCGGTGCATTGATCACCCGGTCGACTTTATGAGATGTCAGGGTACTTCCCTTGGCTCCCCTTCCCTGTAAATCCAGCCAGGCAAAATCGAACTCGATCATCATCTCTTTTACCCGTTTGAGTTCCGGGTCAAGATGTACCAATATTCGGCTGTTTTTCTTTTCATTGTCATGAACTGCAAAAAAGAAAATGCGGGATTTTGAGTGTGTTTTGAAAAGAGGATACTCTTTTTCGCGGGTCACCCCACCCACCTTGAATTTTTTGGCGTAGAGCCGGCCGCTCTTTCCGTCCCTATAGACCATATTGTATACTTTTTCCTCATCGCGTCGGAAAACATTCACACGCAGAGGGGATTTACCCACAAACATTTTTTCGGCAATTTTCATCACCTTCATTAAACCATCTTTGCCAAAAACGATGATTTCGTCGAGGTTCGAGCATTTCTCAATCGCTTCATCTTTTTTCAGCCCATATCCGGCAAATCCATCCTTGCGGTTGAGATAGAGTGTCTCATTGGCCACAACCACTTGGGCGGCATTAATCCGGTCAAATGGTGCAAGAGAACCATCCTCTTCGCGGCAAATCTCTGTCTTCCTCTCCCTCCCTTTGCCGTAATTTTTCTTTAATTCCTTGAGGTAGCGGATGGCATAGCGGGTGAGTTGGGCAAGGTGTCCCTCCACTTCCTTAATTTCGTCCTCGAAACCCTTAATTACCTCATCGGCACGGAAGGAATCGTACTTGGATATTCGTTTAATTCGAATTTCAAGCAGTTTTACAATGTCTTCCTGAGTGATGGCACGGTGAAAGATTTTCACATACGGCTTCAGCCCTTTATCCACCGCAGAAATCACACCCTCCCAAGTCTCCTCCTTTTCAATATCCCGGTAGATGCGTTTCTCAATAAATATTTTTTCGAGAGATGAAAAATGCCACTTTTCCTGAAGTTCACCCAGACGGATTTCCAATTCCTGGCGGAGTAATTCGCGGGTCTGTTCAGCCGATGAATGAACCAAATCGTTGACCGAAAGGAACTGCGGATGGTTGTCCTTGATCACACAGGTATTGGGGGCCAAACTGACCTCGCAGTCGGTAAATGCATAGAGGGCGGGCATCGCTTCGTCTGCCGAAACGGTCGATGGCAGGTGCACCATGATCTCCACAAATTCAGCTGTATTATCCTCGATCTTGGCAATTTTGATCTTCCCCTTATCGTTTGCCGCAAGCACTGAATCGATCAGGCTTGTGGTTGTGGTGCCAAAAGGAATTTCCACAATTTTCAAAAGATGTTTTTTCACCACCTCGACCCTTGCCCGTACCCGAATCCTTCCCCCACGTGACCCACCGTTATATGCCGTGCAATCCGCAATTCCCCCCTGTGGAAAGTCCGGCAGTAAATCGACCGAATTTTTCCGCAACGATTCGATCATTGCATCAATGATCTCAAGAAAGTTATGAGGTAATATCTTGGTGGACAGCCCAACTGCAATGCCTTCTGCACCCTGGGCAAGCAAGAGGGGGAATTTGGTCGGAAAAGTGACAGGTTCCTTATTCCTGCCATCGTATGAGGATGCCCAGGTGGTTACCTTGGGGCTAAAAATGACCTCCAGGGCAAACGGAGTCAGGCGTGCCTCAATGTAACGGGGGGCAGCAGCGGAATCACCCGTCAGTATATTTCCCCAGTTTCCCTGGGTATCAATTAATAAATCTTTCTGACCGATTTGAATGATCGCATCCCCAATCGACGCATCTCCGTGCGGATGGTATTTCATGGTGTTCCCAATGACATTGGCCACCTTGTTGTATCGACCATCCTCCAGTTCCTTCATGGAATGAAGGATTCTTCGCTGCACAGGTTTTAAGCCATCATCCGCATGGGGAACCGCCCGTTCCAAAATGACATAGGACGCATAGTCGAGAAACCAGTCGCCATACATGTCGTCGACATAGATCGCGTCATCGTCCCCGCGCTTTGGTCCCTCCATGGCAAGTGCTTCAGGGTCAAACCTGCGGGTGGTCGTCTCTTCTGTGCTTACCTGAGCAGCCTCCTCTTCGGAACCATCGGTATCCTCACCACTGTCTTCGTTGGAGTTAATATGATCCGCACTCATCTAAAAGATTCAGGCAGCCGCACTTTCCGCTACTTTTTCTTTGCTTTCTTCCGTCTTGGTGCTGTCTTCGGAAACAGCCGGCTCATCGATGCTCTCTTCGCCCGAATCCTCTTCCTCCACGATATCAAGTTCAAACCTTAAGTTGCGAATGATATATTCCTGGCGGGTTGGCGTATTTTTTCCCATGAAAAACTTGAGCATTTCCTTGAGGGACTCGTTAGCATCTATCTTCACTGGATCCAAGCGGATATCATCCCCGATAAAATGTTTAAATTCATCTGGGGATATCTCTCCCAGTCCCTTAAACCTGGTGATTTCAGGATTTCTCCCGAGGGTCTTAATGGCGGCATCGCGCTCGGTGTCATCATAGCAGTAAAGGGTAGTCTTTTTGTTGCGAACCCGAAACAGGGGAGTTTGCAAAACGAAGAGATGACCCTGCCTGATCAATTCGGGAAAGAACTGGAGAAAAAAGGTGATCAGGAGCAAACGAATGTGCATCCCGTCCACATCCGCATCGGTGGCAATGACCACCTGGTTGTAGCGCAAATCCTCCAAGTCTTCCTCAATCCCAAGTGCAGCCTGAATAAGATTAAATTCCTCATTTTCATAAACCACTTTGCGGGTAAGGCCAAAAGTATTGAGCGGCTTACCTTTTAGGCTGAAAACTCCCTGAAACTGCACATCCCTTGCCTTGGTTATGGACCCACTGGCCGAATCACCCTCTGTGATAAAAAGGGTGCTTTTAAATTTCTCCTTGTGCTTGCTGCATAAATGAATGCGGCAATCCCGGAGTTTACGATTGTGAACCTTGCTCTTTTTGGCACGCTCCCGGGCAATCTTCTGGATGCCTTTGAGTTCTTTGCGCTCGCGCTCGCTACGCTGAATTTTATCCTGCAGGGCATCTGCGGTTTCCGGATGTTTGTGCAAAAAGTTATCTAATTTTTCTTTGAGGAAATTACCCACAAAAGTACGGATGGTTTCCCCGTCCGGAGAAACAGTAAGAGATCCGAGCTTAGTCTTGGTCTGAGATTCAAAGACTGGTTCCTGTACTTTTATACTGATGGCAGCAACAATTCCTCCCCTGACATCAGATGCTTCAAAATTCTTTTTGGCAAAGTCACGAATGGTCTTAACGAGTGCCTCCCGGAAGGCAGCCTGATGAGTTCCTCCCTGAGTGGTATGCTGGCCATTTACAAATGAAAAATAGTCTTCCCCGTACTGATCCAGATGGGTGAAAGCGACTTCAATATCACTGCCCTCAATATAAATAATCGGGTAAAGTGGGGATTCCGAAATATTTTCTTCCAGCAAATCCTTGAGCCCATCCTTGGACCGGAAACGTTTTCCATTGTAACGAATGGTTAGTCCACGGTTCAGATAAGTGTAGTAGCGCAGCATCCTCTCAACATATTCATTGCGGTAGCGATACTTCTTGAACATGGAATCGTCAGGAATATAGGTGATCCTGGTCCCGTTTTCCTCCTTGGTGGACTGGTTCTTTTCATCAATTTGTTGAACATCACCACAGGAGAATTCGATTCTTCGGGTCTCCCCTTCGCGAAATGCCTGGATATCAAAACTGCTGGAAAGGGCATTGACCGCTTTGATTCCCACACCATTTAGCCCGACCGACTTTTTGAAAGCTTCTGAGTCGTACTTTGCTCCGGTGTTTATTTTGCTCGAACAATCAAGCAACTTCTCAAGAGGGATCCCCCTGCCAAAGTCCCTGACTGTGACTATCTGCCCATCGCATTCCACTTCGATCTGCTTGCCAAAGCCCATCACAAATTCATCGATGCAATTATCGAGAACTTCCTTGAGCAAAACATAAATGCCATCATCCTCAGAAGATCCATCCCCGAGCTTGCCAATGTACATGCCTGGACGCAGCCGTATGTGCTCTTTCCAATCGAGCGACTTAATGCTGTCCGCTGTGTATTTGTGGTCAGCCATTTTTCCCTATATCCATTTCCACTCCTTATTTTATTAGAATCAACCAACCCGTTGTCCACTTGAAAATAGAATTTCAGTTAAAAACCTTGCCAACTAAAGGTTAGAACCTGATGGAATATCAGTACTCAAGTATATGATAAGATTTTGGAAAGACTACGCCCTGGCAGTTTCTCAACTCAACGATCCGAGGCTATGGAAACCCGTATTGTGGGCAACCCTGCTCAGTCTGGGAACGATATTTTTAATTATGGTGGTGGGCGGAGCCTTTCTTTTTCAGTTTTTTGATTCCTTTTCGCAACGCCTCACAGGTTGGATGAGTTGGGCGGAAGGATGGTTGGGTGGATTGGCGGCTATTCTTGGCACTTTCTTTATCGCCATGCTCGGCTATTTTTTCCTGGCGAGTGTCTATGCCGCTTTTCTGGGAATTTTTATCGACGATGCCCTGGATGCCATTCGAGAAAAACACTACCCAGATGCGGCGTGGATCAAGCCCCCCGGAATGATGGAGTCCTCTGTATCTTCTATCCGTTTTATTATTTGGAGCCTAATTGTGTATGTAATGGCCTGCCCCTTTTTATTAATTGGTTATCTCCTACCCCCCATCGGTTTGGTGCTTCAGTATTTACTTGGTGGCTACCTGATGGGCCGTGAATATGGCCAACTGATCGAACTTAGGTTACCCAGGGATCAACGAATCAAAAAACCGGGCACCTTGCTGCATGGAACTTTGGCAACTTTCCTTTGGAGTTTCCCTATCCTCAACCTGATCGCCCCACTTTTGCTTGGGGTATCTCTGGTCCATTCGCGTCTGGGAAGTTTACAAGAAAAAGCCCAATTTACGCCGTTAGCCCAGAATGCTGAAGATTAGGGGGTAAATTCTCTCTTAAACCTTGGCCCAAGCAGGGTGCCATTCTCATCCCATACCTCAATCAAGCCAATGGGTAGACCATCTAGAAATTTGGTGCGGGTCTCCCGCTCACCGTTGGGATGAAAAGTCATCCCCATCCCGGAATAGAGCTCTCCCCCATCGATCATGTACCACTTACCATCCTGTCTTTGCTCGAGATCACGGCCCTTATGAACCGAAGGCATCTTGTCTGTATCGTCTATTTCCTGCTGGGGGAATTGCAAGGCGTCAAAGGAGCACTGGGATGGTAACCAGATAACCAGTAACGCCATCAGTAACATCGCACCAAACCACCAGAAATAAGGGGAACCGGACATCCTTTGCCAGATAGTGGGATCCGGTGCTTCCGGGGGGGTGGGAAATATATCTTCTTCCTTCATTGCCAAATTCAGGTAAGTGAAAAATTTGTTAGTTTAGCAAGGCATAAAGAAACACATTCATGCCAAGACGCGCGTAAAAGGAGTGGGCATAATTGCTAATTTCCTCCCCGGAATAGTATTTGAAAATTCTCCACCTTCCGGTTGGTTCCTTTACCCATAAGGGACGCTGGCCGGGAAGGAGGTAAATTTCGTCCTTCAATCCATCCTCCCGGGTTACTTCAAAAGTCTGCCCGGAAAAAGATGCCACCTTCAAGGTTTCATCAAAATCCTCCGCGGACTCACGAATACGAAAGGAAATAGGAGGTATCCACGCACCAAACTCGTCCCTTCCCCACCCCATGGCACAAATGGGGGATGCCACACAGGCCAACCTGTCCTTTACCTTTATCCCCACCAGTGAATATGTACCTTGTGGCCATTTCTCCTGTTCCACAAAGGTCAGCACCGTATCGGGTAAACGCTTTTGATCCTCCTCCAGACGCAAGTATTCATTGTCGGGCAAACCTTTGTAGAAAGTCCTGAAGATCTCATGATTTCTTGGTAAGGGGGCAAAGGCTTTCTCCGGAAAGATTTCCCCAAACCAAGACCTGACTTCATCGCGTTCCTCCCAAGCCGCATAGCTATGACCAAGATCAGTGCCCAAAAACGATGCCTTGATTCCGGCATCAAGATAAACAAATCCTCCAAGTTCCATATAACGCCGAAGTGCATCATTTTCCTCCGTAGAAAAGTCAAAGGATGGAAGCTCGTCGCAATTGATATAGAGGATGGGATTTTCAAAGAGCCTCTCATCGGTGAGCGATTCAATAAAAAGCGGATCGGGGTCGAACCTTGCATTTGCCCGCTCGTTCATCATATCGAGCAGACTGGGCAAGGCGTCTGGGTACCGAATCCGAGAAACCCCATCCCTTCTTAGTTGCATGATTCGTACCGCTCCAGCACCCATGTCCGGAGCAGCATACAGGCAATATCCGTATTCAAGGCCAGGTATCAACGCAAACAAGAGAATGATCCAGTAAATCTTCATGGTTTGATCCCCATTTTTTGTAGTTCGCTTCTTGCTAACGAACTGATTCTTTCGGCGGGATATTTCCTCACAAATTCCAGCAACGCAGGAACACCTTCTGCACGATCTCCAAGCAGTCCATCCATCGCAGCCCGTTGAATAGTATAATCCTCATCGTTTAGAGAGCGGGCATGCAGGTGAATCCAGTTTTCGAACCGCAGGTTTGCCAATACCCGCAAAGTGGTGGAGCGGACCAAAGAGTCCTCATCGATCAAAAGTTCAAAAAACTGATTTTGTACAACTTTTGGATCGGCAACCAGCAGAAGTTCGGCTGCCATGGTGCGAACCTCAGCAAATGGGTGCCCAATTAAGCGGAGCAACTCATTTTTTTCAATTTTATCAACCCTTCCCCTTACCAGGGACAAGACAGTTTCCCGAACCTGTAAGTCTCTATCCTCCATGGCAGGTATCCAAAGAGTGGGAGACTTCCAACCTTCCGACAGAATGAGGTGATGGTGCCATGCCTTTGCCCGCATACTTGCGCTTGGGTGTACAAGCAATGCCTCATAAATCCGTGCACTGTCTCTCCCCAGAGCGGAGAGTGAATAAAACAAGGTTTCTGCTTTGCCGTAAAGTCCCCGGGAAAGTGATAAATATTCGATGATGCGGTCAATCATTTCAGGTGATACCCGTTCGCCCAAACGGGCAAGGTCAACCGCGGCTAAAGTGGCAATCTCATCTGCCTGGTCGTTGGTCAATTGACGGAGGACTTTCCGATATTCCGGAAAGGATCGCCCAAGGCTCAACACGGTCTTGGCAAGTTTCGCCCGTACGCCCATATCCCGATGAACAGCCAACGCTTCGATTTTCTGGTATATCCCAGGCTGGGTTGCGTACATTCTCACCTGATCCAAAGCGGCTAAGAGGACAGCAACATCATTATCTTCAAGTAATGCACCAAAGGTTTGGGGAGGGATCTGAAAACGGAGGGAATAATGATTCTTTAACATATTTTGCCGGACGATGGAGTCGGTATCACGGAGGCATTCTTCCGCTAACTGTCTAAGATCTTCCCGTAACCTGCCTGGAACAGAGCGAAAAACAGTACGTCCGTTCACCTGTATTTTTTCCATTCCAGACCTCATAAGTCCCGGAACCAAACGGGGAATGAGAGCGGAAGCTTCACGCCTCACCTCGACATCAGGATCTCCAATCATAGAAAAAATCTTTTCTGCCAGTGCCTGCTCAAAAACAGGAGACCCGTTATTAAAATGTTCAACCAGGGAAACCAGGGCCGCACGTCTTACCAGTTCACTGGCGTCATCCAATGCCCCAATTAAAAGTAAGGCAGCCTGCGAACCGACATATTTACCGAGCAATTTGGCCGCACCCGTACGTTCCTGAACATGGGAAGACTTTAGCTTTTGGGCTGCATCGTCCAGGGTCACATCCATGCTCGAACGTTTTGGTGGATCAATAGCCTCAACTGCTTGTAGTTGCGAAGATAGATTAGATTCGGGAAAACTGGATTCATTTCCGTCCTCGGCAGCCAGAGAAAAGACCAGGCTGATAAATAAATAAATTATCATAAACAATTTCATCGGAGCCCTCCTTTTCTTCGTAAGATCCATTCGGTTCCAGCAGCCAAAAACAAGGCGAGAAAAAGGAGCCAAAAATCGTCCAGGTTTCTTTTTTTCTGCACAGTTGGTAAGCTGGCTGAAAAGGACGGAACCCAATCATCCTGAAATTTTTCGATTTTTAAAAATTCTCCACCTGTCAGATTGGCAAGCATTTGCAATTCTCTCTCCGCATAACGGGTGTCCTTACCTTCATCTCCGGACTTTTTAATTTTCAGGTACGATAAATGAGATAATTTTTCTCCATCTGGATAAGAGAGATTATATTCCACCCGGTATGAACCTGGAGCCGTTGGGATGAATTTCCCGGCATATCTGCCAAGCATTCCCCCCTGAGGATAAAGTTGCAAAGACTTGGAAAACCCATCTGGCCCGGTGATATTGGCATCCACCCGTGCATCCATGGATGGTTCAAAGTCCTGCCCGAGCACATCGAGCATCAAAGTACTTTCTTCCCCGGTACTCCCTTCCTTGCCTGGATCTCCGGCTTTAATACGCTCAACCGTGCCCGAACCCAACCATTCAACCAAGCCGCCCCAAAAAAGGGAAAATTCATGGGAATGTTTTTCATCAGACAAAGGCCTTTTCCAATCGTGCGGAGAGCCCCAATAAGCTGATTTGCCCGCTCCATATGCCTGTAGGCTGAGAACCGAATGACCTGCCCCGCCCTTTAGGCTGACCACATCGCGGGCGGCCGGGTTCATACGGGTGATCAGCTCGGCGGGCATACCGGCAGGCAAAAAGGGCTTCCACTCATCCACCCGTTTACGCTCTGTAAAGAGTGGGTCAGGAAGAACGGTAAGGGAAAGGTTTTCTTTCGCTAATGCCGACTGCGTTTCCAATACGGGCATCAACCCACCAAGCAAACTCTGTGCAGGGTCAGGGTCTCCCCAGAGCAATAAACCTCCCCCACGCTTGTGCACAAAGTCTTTAAGGGAAACTACCATGGACGCGTTTAACTCCTCCAGACACCCGGCATCAAGAAGCACCACATCATACTGCATCCAAAATTCAGGGTCCTGTGGATACCCTTCAGGAGAAACTCCTTCTCCCCGGGCATGAAAAGTTTGGCTCCCAAGACGGATCAAAGAACTTAACTGAAAGCGTTCTCCTGCTAATGAGCGTTTTAAAAAAGGATAAAGGGGCATGACCCTGTGTGATAGATAAAAAACAGAAAAGAAGGCTGGTGGACGAACTTTCACAACCTGGGCATCCCCATCGTCGGAAGGATCGGAATCACCCTCCAGGGAATCGACCAACACCCGGTAGGTACGAACACCGGGAATCTCCGGGGTATGGGGTGCAAAACGAACCGTCCGGGACTCGCCAGCACCGAGGTTAAGAGAAAGGCTTTCCAGTTCCTCGTCATTGGCGAATAAACGAACCGATGTTTTTATTTTTCCCTCAAACCCATTCTGAATTTCGGCGGTTATTACAAATTCCTCTTTTGCGACCACTTCTGAGGGGATTTCTTTAAATTCGACAGAAAGGTTTCCAGACACCCGGTTTTCTCCAACCCCAATCACATGGACCGGAATGCCATACTCACGGAATTTGTCTCCCGCTTCGAGCAGGGATTTTCCCGCATTGTTTCTCCCATCCGAAAATAAGACAATTGCAGCTGGCTCTTCGTTGTCAGGCGAATCAAGCACATGCACAAGCGCATTACCAAGAAAAGTATTTTTACCTTCGGCTGGGATATTCCAGCTGGTTGACCGAACTGCAAAAACCTCATCATTCGCGAAGCCCAGACGATCAACCGTGCCATACTGATCCCGCATTTGATTGATCCATGAATCCGCTCTTTCGAGCTCCAGGAATGGTCTGACTTGATCGACCCTGCGTACCATTGCCTCCCTGTCATCTTCATTCATACTGCCAGATAAATCTACCAGGGAAACTACCCGTACTGCATCGGGATTTGGCTCGAAATGCTCAATAAATGGACGGGCGACAAGCAGGAGAAAAAAAGCACCGGAAAAACCACGTAGCACACTCAACTTCCAGGCCTCTGCCCGGGTGGTCGTCCTAAATAATTTGCGGGAATGCAAGAAAAGGCAGGCAAAATAGAGCAAGGCACCAGCCAGGAGCCAGGTTGCCGAGTATGGCCAATCAAGACCGATCGATCCGAAATTCATTTTCCTTCCGCGATCCTACGAAAGTATTCCTGGACCTGCTTACGGTAACGGGCAGGTGCCCGGGTGGACTGATGGTTTCTGAGGAGGTTCTGCCCGGCAGCCTGTTGCCAAAAAAATTGTTCAATTAA
Organism: uncultured Opitutales bacterium; assembly: GCA_938091675.1. Taxonomy (GTDB): domain Bacteria; phylum Verrucomicrobiota; class Verrucomicrobiia; order Opitutales; family Seribacteraceae; genus Chordibacter. Next base: position 11,909 of record CALKMX010000081.1, on the reverse strand, counting down.
ACGCGATGCCTCTTCCACGGCACCAGCCGATAAGGAGCGACCGTTCATGATATCCTCTGCAATGGCAGACTCCTCAAACATCCGGGTCAAATTCAACAGGCGTTCATCCGAATCTGCATTAGGCAAACTGCCTACTGCGTTAGCCGCCTCCTCATTGGCCTGACGAAATTCCTCTTCCCCCATGCCCTTGCCCTCGTGGCGCATCCGCTGCAATTGCTCGGCCAATTCTCCAAGCTCCGAGCTTTCTCCATAGCGCAAACGATCTTCCACTTCCTGCAACCCGCCCTGCAAATCATCCAACCCCTCCTCCACTCTGTCCTGCTCCTTACCTGCCTGGGGAAATGCATCATAGAGCAGTGAATTGGACGCTCTCTTGCCCGCATTTTCCAAGCCATTACTTCTGGCATCGCGGGCGGCTTTAAGGAGGTCTTCGGTTGCCTGCTCCTGATATTTCCCCAGAGACCGGGCAGTACGGTCAATTTTTTCAAGTAAATCCTCAACCCCACCGTTTAAACTTTCCTGCTCATCGCGCAGCCTTTCTCCCTCTCCCCCCTTGGCATTTTCTGTCTCGCCACGGAGAGCGCCCTGCCCTTCACCTAATTCCTCTGCCATCCTGGTCAATTGATCGACCATATCCGCAGCTAATTGAGACATTTGCTGTTCGGTTTGAGCAATTGCCCGGCCCAATGCATCCGAGGCTAATTCACCATGAGGCTGGGCTTCGCGGGGTTGATCTCTGCGTAAATCACTTGCCCCATCCTTCATCTCCCCACCAGCCTGGTCGAGGAGGGAAACATCGCCGAGCTTTCCGCTCCTGTCGTACTTTTTTTGGCGCAATTCTCCCAGATCTCTTCTTATATTTTCCTGTTCACCGGCCAGAGCCTGATTTGACTGTCCAGACTGCCCACTGGCCCCTGCCTTTCCAATCTGTTCATTGATGGTGTCTTGGCGTTGTTCCAAATCTTTGAGTTCCTCCAGTTCCTTGGCTAATTCCTCCAATTGCTGGGCAGGGTCTTTGCCGGGTTCACCATTTTGCTCCTCCTCTTTTGCTTCTCCTTTTTCCCCTGTGCTTTCACTGGGCTCCCCCTGTCCCTGCCCCATGGCTTTTTGCTTTTCGAGCTGTTGCATCAGAGCATAGAGTTGAACCAGTTTCCTAAGAGTCTGCTCGGATGATTCGACCGAAAGTTCGAGCTCTTGATCGCCGGTGTAAATCTCAGTTTGTTCGATATGGTAGGTCGCTTCGTTTAGCAGTTCACCAAGATCAAGGCCATCCACGATAGGAAACATACCCTCAAATTCATCGTATGTCTTGGTCATTGCATTTTTCAGATCCAATGCTTCAGAGCAGAGAGCCAGGGATTCGTCCTCCCGTTTCAAACCTTCCTCCATCATTGCGTCATAAGTATCTCGGATGATCTGTTTGGTACGGTTTATGAATTGCCGGATCGGGATCTCTTTCGTGTCCCCTCCCATGTCCCCTCCAGCCTGCTCATCCGCATCAGTCTGGTTCCCCTCCGGTGGTAAAATTTCAATGAAGTATATCTCAGAACGGGCAATTTGATTCTCCGGCTCACGATTATCTGCCGCAAATACCATGTAGGTGATCACATCTCCAACCGCCAAGGGATACTCCCCCAGATCCAATATTCCGGTAACCGCTTTTTCTTTCTCCACAGGCTCCACAAATAACTCCTGTTCATTCTTTACTCCATCATGGGAGATGTGGAGCCGGAGATCAGATATACCATGATCATCCGCCGCATATACTTCGATCAGCAATGGGTCCGCATCGAAGGGTAGTTCCAAATCCTTGGCCGGTTCCAAAATTTCCACAACCGGGGGCTCATCTGGAATTGGCGAAAAGGTAATGGAATCATGAATAATTTCCGGCCTCTCTGGATGGTTGATGTCAGAAAGAGCCAAGCGGGCGGACCATTCCTTGTTCATCTCACCGAACCAGGAGTGGGTAACCCTCCCCACCTTTTCCAAGGTTATATTACTCTCTTTGCTTAACAGACGGGCAGATATCTGCTCGGGAAACTCTTTGACCCGAACATCCAGACGGATTGAACTGTTTTCCGGGGCTTCAATATACCCAAATCCATCATGGGCAATCGGTTTCATCTTTAGGTAAGCGGGAGGGATAATCTCCCAACTGGCAAATTCTAGGGACGGAGGATCATAGGGGGAAACTTGGTGCCACGCACTTGAAAGAGAAGGGGTTACCACCCGATAACTCGTGGTCTTTTGCAGGGAAGGAAGAATAAATTCCAAACGGCCCGGCACCTCCGTTGGCAACATCCCAAGCCGGACGGTTTGGTTTTGCTCAATCCATTCGATCCATGCCTCTTTTGTTCCCCGGTGACCACGCAATATATCTGCACGGATGGATATATCAGTTCCTCTTCTGTACTCCGCATCCGGACCGTTGAGGGAATCATCTGTGGCCCCGCTCAATGCAGTCCATATCTCGATGCCAGGCTCCCCGCTGATCACCGCACGGGCTTTGGATATTGGACTGCGGTCGAAGTTCCAAAAAGAGAGGCCAACCCCGGCCAAAAAACCAAAAACCAGAAAATTCAGGAAAGAGGACGAAGGCCGGAGCCCTTTGCCCCAGTCCATAAGATGAGCTTTTTTGTCGAGTTGACGCAATACCCGACGCTCCATGAGTTTTGGTTCCCCACCTTTCTCTTCAATCTCAATGGCGGAGTTCAAGAGATCACGCAATTGGGGGTGAGCGGACTCAACCTGTTTGGCCAACTCTTTGGGATCCGGCCGATTCAGCCAGGCACGAACAAATAAAGCCAAAAAACAAGCCACTGAAATTGCCACCGCAACGCATAGCAAGAAGATGGCATCCTTCTCCTGTATCGGAGAATATGCATCGTATAGATCGAGCAAAATCAATAACCCTGACCAGGAAAGGAAGCCAAAAACCAGGGCCCCCATTGACTGGGCGAAGGTAAGGAACCTGGACTCACGCTTGAGCCTGCGAACAAAATTAGCCATTCACCACCTCCCGGTCTTTGGTGATTACGGTGGGAGGTGCGGAAACGATCATTTCCACAATCAAGAGGATCGCCGCTGACAATGCAAACCACTGCCACAAAGATTGAACCGTATCAGCATTGTCAGGTTGGATTGAAGCACCTTCCCTGAACTCAGGGAAATGGCCACCCACCAGTGCATCCTTCAATTCGTGTTGGCTCATGACCTCTGGCATCGATTCTACCAACGGATGTACCACCTCCACCCGCTGCTCCCCAATCTGAAAAAGTCCCAGCCTTTGGGAATCAATCTGTCCGTGGGACCCTTTCATTGGATCGCCCGCTTCCACCCTTAAAACACCCCCGTTATTTTCCTCTCTTTGGTCCAATGAGCCCAGTTCGACAAGTAAGGGAAGGAAGGAATTGCGCATGGGCAAATCCGTCCATTGGGGAAGCATCCGGAAGGTAAAGAGAACCAGCCTGCCTCCATTGGGAAATGTGCGTATTAACACGAGGGGACGACCGGACCGGTCACGCAGGGGAATTTCAAGATCATCCCCCTCTTCCACATTAATAAACTGTCGAATTTGCGAAAGATACAGGTCTCTCACCGAATCGCCGGCAAACACCTTATTTAGTCTGCTTTCCTGTGGTAACACTTCAATCCTGTAAGGTTCCATGCGAAATGCGGTGCGATTGAATCCTGCAAAGGTAAAATCGAGCAAACCGGGCTCCTTTAGTGCCTGATTCATCCGGACATGTGAATCCTCAGGAGGAGTTACCAGAACCGCACCTCCGCGTTTTAAATGTCGGCGCAGGGGAACGGCCAACCCCTCCTCCTGAAACCAGCCGGACAATCCTAATACCATAAGTAAATCGACCGGTTGACCATCTTCTAAGCCCATTCTCAATTCTTTGGCCCTTTCATCATTCTCTGTCCATCTGTTCCAGGCGCCATCGCCTGCACTTTCCATTGCTGCCCGCAGGAATTGTGCTTCCAGTAAATCCGTCTCCTCTAGGGATAGTCGGTTCCAAAACCCAAAGGTGCGGGGCAGCGGAGGAAGGATCCAAAGGGATTGATTATTATCCATAGAATAAGCATCCTCATTATCAATTCGTACCGTTGCCTGGGCAAAGTCGGATGCCGGCAGGGCAAATTGTATCTGCTCGGTACCCAGAGGTGGCACGCTTAATTGTGTAGTCTCCCTGACTTCCCCACCGGCAATGATCGAAATATTCAAATCCGATCGGTCTGTATCGAAATTTTTCAGGGCCGCCCAGACGCGTACTTTATTTAAACCACCCGGGGCTACCCGGGCGTCCACAATGGCAAAGTTCCCAGACCTTTGCATCCACTGAGTATCGCCATGTCCAACTGCACAGAGTTCCAGCTCAATTTTCTCTTTTCCAAAATCTCCCGCCAGTTCCTGCCATGAAGATTTTTGGAAATCGCTGAGCAGGACAATTTTTTGGGAACTCCCCCCCCCTAAAAATAAGCCTGGTGCACGGTCTATCATTGCCTGCAAACCAGCAGGGGATTCCTGTGTGGTGATCGTGTCCAATGCAGAAATTAATTCTTCCCTGGATGTACCAATCGGCCATTCCTTTAGGGTTCCATTTTGGAAAACCAAAAACCCAAACCTGCCATGCGGATCTTTTTCCAGCCTCGAACGAATCTCATTCAAAGCAGCTTCCCAGGCTCCCCAGCCCCTCATACTTGGCGTGCTGTCCAGCAGAAATAAACATTCCGAAATTTCCGAAGATTCTCCAGATACCAAGCTGCCCTTTTGCCAATACGGATCGGCAAGCAAAAGGGTAAGCAGCACGAACAAAAGAATGCGAAGCAAAAGGAGAGGCCAATCACTTGGTTTGCGGCGGCCACTCCTGGGAATGCTAGAGGAACGGATAAAACGCAGGCTGGAAAACGGAAGTTTGTGGGCAATTCGCCGGTAGGCCAAATGAGCCAGGATCGGCAGGGCGATTGCCAGACCTGTCCACAGGGCAAGAGGCTGACCAAACTCGATCATCGGATGGATCCGCGCATGCCCAGAAATTCACGGATTCCATGGCCTATCTCCCCATCCGAACGGAGGGTAGAGAATTCTGAACCAGCTCGGGCAAGAATGGTGCTAAGTTTCTCAATATGTTCATTCATACTGGACTGATAATCAGAACGGATGCGCCCCGGTGAGACCGAGACTTCACGCTCGCCTTCCAGTTCCACAAAGCGGACAGCCTCCGCCTCGGGCAGGCTCTGCTCAAGAGGGTCAAGAACCTGCAGGCATATAGACTCGTAGCGGGAAGATCTGGCAAAGCTTAATCGATCGGCAAGCAGGTGTTCGTTCTCCAAGAAGTCAGAAAGGTACACCACCGTTGCCTGCTTGGGTAGTTTACTTTTAAACTTATCCCAGGCACCTTCCCCCAGGTCCGCTCCCTGCGGGCTCATTCCTCCAATACAGGTCAAAATGCTTTTAAAACTTTCGTTTCCACCGCTGGGAAACATCCATACCTCCGACCCTTCCGCCCCGCCGAACAACCCGATACGGTCCCCTTGGCGATGCCCCAGGTATATGAGGCAGGACGCAAGCATTTGAGCATACCTGAACTTGGAACACGCAGAATCTTCACCTTGATAAGCCATCGATGCACTTGCATCCAATACGATTAACAAATTAGCGTTGGTGCTCTCCTGGTAAGTCTTGCTCATAAGTTCCCCCCTTTTGGCATACACTTTCCAGTCCACACTTTTGAGGTCTTCCCCGGATTCGTATGTGCGGTATTGAAAGAATTCGTTTCCCTGCCCCTGTCTCCTGCTTCTGTGAATGCCAAAAAAGTTTCCCTCAACCACCACGCGGGCAAGCAGGGCAAGATCTTCGATCTTGGAAAGATGAGCGGGATCCAGAAGTGGGTTCTTGGAAGAATGAACCACAGAAATTGACAAATCTAAATTTGGACGGACCTTATTCCGGCACTTGTTCGAGCAAACGGTCAATCAGGTCGTCTGATTGTAAACCCTCCGACTCCGCGAGGAAACTGGGCAATATTCGGTGACGGAGTGCAGATTTGGCTAAAATCCTGATATCCTCGCGCGAAGCATTGGGGCGTCCGTCCAGCAATGCCTTTGCTTTTGCGGCAAGCACGAGGGCCTGAGAACCACGGGACCCAGCACCCCACTTGATACGGTCGGCAATCCACGGATCGCATCCCGGCAATCCTGGTCGCGAAGCTGCGGTTAAACGGACCGCATAGGAAAGCACGCTTTCGGGAGCAGGGACCTGCCTGGTTAGTTCCTGCAAGGTCTCAATTTCAGGGCCCGAAAGTACGGGATTGGCAGAGGGACGATCCTGTCCGGTGGTGTCTCCCACCATCCTGATCTCATCTGCTTGAGGCAAATACCTGATAACGGGATTCAAAAGAAAGCGATCAAGCTGGGCTTCGGGCAAGGGATAAGTGCCTTCCAGTTCGATCGGATTTTGAGTCGCAAGAACAAAAAACGGACGGTCGAGCGGACGGGTCTCTCCCGCCACCGTGACCTGTCTTTCCTCCATCGCCTCAAGCAAGGCTGCCTGGGTTTTGGGAGGCGTGCGGTTGATTTCGTCGGCAAGGACAACCTGGGAGAAAATCGGGCCTGGGACAAAACGAAAGGTCAGTTTGCCGCTGCCAGGTTCCTCATCCACCACTTCCGAGCCCAGGACATCTGCAGGCATAAGGTCTGGGGTGAATTGGATACGCTTAAACCCAAGGCTTAAACAGCTAGCCACAGTTTTGACCAAAAGGGTCTTACCCAATCCGGGTATACCGGTAAGCAGGCAATGCCCGCGAGCGAGTAAAGAGATCAGCAATTCCCCGATCACTTCATCTTGGCCTACGACCGCTTTGCGAATTTCCCCTAAGAGGCGGTCGCGCGTTTCCGATAATTTATTTAGGGCTTCTTCAGCCACCGTGTCTGTGGTCATTTGATCTTCTTATTGATTTAATGTCGCTTGGGCAATTCCTCGTTTGTTATTCGCATGCAGAAAACCCAGAAAGAATGAAACAAGGTTTTCAGGCTTGGCCAGTTATATCGAGTAATCGGTCCCACTCATCCACAAAGCGGCGCAGGTGCGGCCGATTTTCTGCAATTTCAGTTTCGAGCAATTCACGAACGAGCCTTTGTTCTTCCCCATACTGTTCAGTGGTAAGCAATCCAGAAAAATGGGCAATCCTCGCCCAAAGCAAATGAGTGGTAAAGGCATCAAATTCATTGTACTCAACAATTTCTGCAAGATTGCCCTCCAACCACATTTGAGCAACCGAATCTCCGCTCACTTCCAATTTGCCGGGAATCCCACTAAGGGTGGCTGCCTGATGAAGAGTGGGGCGGTCCCGGAACTGGCCCATCGCATCTGCCAAGTCCAAGTTATAATCCGAGTTTCTGGCATCGAAATAATCCACTCCCTCCCAGGGTTTGTTGGGACGGTCGGAAAAGCCAAAGCCTGGCAAACCATGAACAATGGAGCGTTGCACGAGAATAGGCACATCCGCTTGGGCAGAGTTGTACCCTACCAGTTGAGGCTTCCTGCGACCCACCGATTTTAAAAAACTTGAAAGAATGGTTTTTTCATCCGATTTTTGGGGATCCGCTGGATCAACCGGTAACGAAATTAACTTGAGGGATGGAGCCCCACCAGGTGCCTGTTCCCGCAGGATTCCGGCAAGGGAAACCACCCGGCAAAGAATGGTCTTTAAATAAGGCTGGAAACCTGGGGGATCGCTTTCCTTGCGGGCACTTGCCCAAAGTTCCTCAAAAGAATTACCTGCATCCTTCCCCGGACCATCCGCCCGGGGGGAATTATGTAATATCTCGGCCGACTTTGGGTCAGGAATCCATTCCACATCAAATGAGAATACACTATCTGCCAATTTTTTGAGCATCTTTAAAAAGGGTCAGCAATCCAGGTCAATATTGAGCGACAATTGTTCTAGCCTGGCTTTAAGAAACTTGGTGGCGTGGTGATACCCCGGGGGCAGAGTAACAATTTCTGGAGTCCCCTCATCCACCAAGAGGGTATGCTCGAAATGGGCGGACGGTAAATTATCCTCCGCCAGTGCAGTCCAACCGTCCTTAGCCATGCGCACGCCTGAACTTTTTGTGTTCACCATGGGCTCGATACAAATTGCCATTCCTTTACGCAACTGAACCCCGGTCCCTGCTCTTCCAAAGTTTGGAATCTGGGGGTCTTCATGCAGGGTACGACCAACTCCATGTCCTACAAAATTAGTGATTACGGCAAAACCCTCTTTCTCCACGTGTTTTTGTACGGCACTTGAAATATCTCCCACCCGGTTTTTGTGCAATGCATTGACCAATCCGAGGTAGAGTGATTCCTCTGTTACCCGAAGAAGCCGGGCAACCTCAGGGGAAACTTCGCCCACCGCAACCGTCCGGCAATTGTCTCCCACAAAGCCCTCCTCGCGAATGCAAACATCCACGGATATAACATCCCCTTCCTGCAGTATTCTATCCTTGATTCCAATGCCATGAACGATCTCCTCGTTCACAGAAAGGCAGGTGTAGGAGGGGAAAATACGGTTACCGGAACGATACCCTTTACAGGCACTCTTTATTCCCATGTCTTTCATGATTTCACCACCCATCTCATCAATATCCCAGGTGCTTATGCCCGGCTCAACCATGGCACACAATCTGTCTAACACAGCAGCTGCTGAACGGCCTGCCGCACGCATGCGCTCTTTTTCTTTAAAATTTTTACAAATCACTCCTCCCAAACATTATCATGCCCCTGTTTTCAGCAATCCCAAAAATTAAATTCCTCAGTGGATTTGGAATATATTTCCACATCTCCGGGCTTGGTAGTCTTGACAAAGCCCCTCGCTCCTCCAATGGAACTGAAGTGTGAAAATTCCTATTAAACATTTCCTTTATCTCGCTTACGCCGCTTTATCCCTTTTTTTATCTCCCCTCGTATCTGCCGATGACTGCATTTTGTATATCGGAACCGGAGGGAAAAAAGCGGAAGGCATCTACCAGACCACTTTTGATCAGGCGACCGGCCAATTCTCTGAAGTATGCTTAAGTACAAGGATTGATTCACCCGGCTTCCTCACCTTACACCCCAAGGTGGATATTCTTTACGCCGTGGCGAAATGGCAAAAGAAAGCTGGGGTAATCGGTTACCGGATCGGTGAAGATGGTGCCCTGAGTGAATTTACCCGTGAACCATGCCCGGATGGAATGGGTTGCCATCTCGCGGTGCATCCGAGTGGTAAATTTTTACTCACCGCCCAGTATGGAGGTGGGTCCGTTGCTTTTTTCCCGCTTGATGATGGCGGTAATTTGTCCGTTCCGACAATTTTCAAACATGAGGGAGGCTCAAAGGTTTTTGAAAAGCGGCAGGAAAGCCCCCACCCTCACTGGTGCGGGTTTTCCCCCTGCGGGAATTATGCACTGGTTCCGGACCTGGGACTTGACCGTATCGTAGTGTACAGGATTGACCGGGAACGAAAATTGATTTCGCCCCACGGAAAGGTGATTTCATCCCCCGGGGGTGGTCCCCGGCATATGAAGTTTTCCACCAACGGTAAATACCTGTATTTGCTCAACGAATTAAGCTTATCAGTCGAATCCTTCTCCTGGGATCCAAACTTGGGCAGTGCAGCAAGCATTAGCCTGGTTAAAACATTAACCGAAAACGAAAAAAAGGCAGAATCTTTCAATTCAGCCGCTGAGATTTTGGTGCATTCCTCCGGAAAATGGGTATATTCTTCGAATCGTGGACATGACTCTGTCACGGCGTTTAAGACGGAAAAGGACGGCTCCCTCCAAACGATTCAGAAACAACCAATACGGGGGGCGTTTCCGCGCAATATAAACTTCAGTCCTGACGGCCATTGGCTTTTGGCGGCCGGGCAGGATTCCAACACCATTTCTGCCCATAAGATTGATCAAGCAAACGGAAAACTAACCTACCTGCGAGGAGCCACAATTAATGTGCCCAACCCCATATGTTTATTGTTTAAAAAGAGGGGGGAACACTAATACCCGCAGATTATCAGGTTTTTGTATAAAAGCCTAGGGAGTGGTTTGCCCATTGGGGAAATTTGCCTTTCTGATAATCCCCTCCGCTTCTTCAATCAATTTTTTTCTTCGGTCTGGGTTGGTTATGGATTCTGCCCAACTTAATGCGCCCTGAGGATCTGTGGAGGATATTTCTCTGACAAGTTCCTCAATGGCAGTATCGACATTTGTGCCTTCCGGGAATTGGTTTATCCATGCCGCAGTTGCGACCGGATCCTTTTTTGACCAGATTCTGGCCACTTCTTTAACGACGACCTCCTTTGAGTTTCCCTCTGGCAATTGCAAGACCCAATCCCCCGCTGCCACGGGGCTTTGCCTGGCCATTTCACGGGCTACATCTTCGGCCACTGCAGATTTGACCCCCGACTCTTCCATGGAATTGACCCACTCGACCGCTCTGCCTAAATCTTCGCGGGCAATTTTCTCTCCCAATTCCCCGAAGGCAAAATCCTGCAAAGACCCCTCGGGCAAATGCTCAGCCCAGTGCAGGGCAACCTCCTCACCTTTACTCCAGACTTTTTCAAACAGGATATGGGCGGATCTGCCCCGTACCCGACCGTACGGCAATTCCATCATTAAATCCGTAGCCATGGGCAGGCTGCTTTCCGACAAACCATTTATAATTCCTATGTAATAGGGATTATCTTCGCCATCAAAGTTTCCCTTTGCCCAGGCGATAGCCGACTCTGGATCGTTTCGTGCCCACGAATCCATAATGGAAGAACTGGCAACATGCTCATCCCAGTGCTGCTGTTTCTTGGCCCATTTTAAGGCTGCTTCAGGATCCACCTGGCCCCACGCAAATGCGAGCATTTTTAATTCGCTGAATCTGCCAGGTCCGCCTGGTAAAGATTCATAGGACTGCAAGGCGTAACTTATCGATTGCGGGTCTGGGTTTTTGAGTAACTCAGCAAAAGCTTGCAACCTCTCAATTGGATGGGATGACTTTAGATTCTCAAATCCCTTCCTTTTCCCTGAGCTATCCAATGGATTGCCAGCAAGCTCTACGGTGATTTCGGCGGAAGGCAATTCAGTAATCTCAGAGGATTGTTTGGATGAACTCTCTTTGGGAGAATCGGGCGGCGGGCTTGCCTCCACCTTGTTCGGGAGGATATCAAGGGGGGCAGCATGGTTCGTTTCGGACAGTGCTTCGATGGAATTCCTTATCCCCATCCAGTAGGCGAAAAGGACGGTAAATAACCAGATTGCCGCGGTAATAGCTTTGCTCATAGGTGGGGATTTTTATTCTTTTTTCCGGTTAAGCCAAGCTGTCCGGATCAAAAGCATCCAGGACAAGAAAAATCCAGTACCACCCAAAGGGGTTAGCTTAATCACCCAGCTTGGTCCCCCGAATACCCACACATAGATACTGAAGGAGAAAAGCAGGATGGAAAGACAAAGCAGCCAGCAAAGATAACGAGGAAGTTGAAATTTGGGCATATAAGATGAAATGCCCAGGATAACTAGCAGTAGGGAATGGATAAACTGATAATCCACCGCGTTATGGTAAGCAGTCTTCATTTTGGGGAATTGAATGAAGACATCATTAAGTCCGTGAGCACCATAGGCACCGAGGAGAACTGAGGATGCCCCCAATAACGCTCCAATAATCAAGGGAGGATTCAAAAATATAGGTAATTTCCTTACAAATTCATGCCAAATTTCGACAAAGCTTTGGTCATTATAAAATAAAGTACACCGGTGAGAATAATGCCCGCGGACAAGGCTGCAGGAAAGGATACACCCTTCCGTATTAACCACGGCATAAGCAAGAACATGGGCAGCGAGGGTAAGACATACCAAAATGTCCCTTCTGCATGATCTGCAATCCGAACCATGTCCCT
>CALKMX010000080.1 GCA_938091675.1 uncultured Opitutales bacterium | reverse complement strand
TCATTTCCTCTTACATGTGGGAAGTGCGGCTTGGTATAAAAATCGAAAAGCTTTATTTCGTTCATTCAGATTCGCAAAAGAAAATGGTTGGCCTGATTTAAAATTGATCCTGGTTGGACCGGCGCCTCAACCCCATGAGATTGATAAGCAAATGGCAGATTGGATAGGATTAAATAAAAGTAATATCCTACCCCTTCTAAATATTTCGGATGAAACACTGCAAATTCTTTACCATCATGCAAATGCCTTGCTTTTCCCTTCTTTTGCGGAAGGTTTTGGTTGGCCACCGTTAGAGGCGGCAAGCGTTGGTTGCCCTGTTATTACAACTGCAACCGGAGCAATTGAGGATTTACTCGGAGTGCATGCCAAGTATGTGAACCCCAATGACCAGGATTCCATTAATCAGGCACTTTGTGAGAGTCTAGGAAACAAGGAACGCAAATGTGAAAAAGTTACTTTGCCCAATAATCAGCAGTGCCGAGAAAATTATTATCAACTATACCAGCAACTGGTTAAAAACTAATCGATCCATTTATATCAATGCTTTTATTCAAAGCACCTTTGCACACATTAAGAAAAACAAAAATTTTTAAATTTCTTCTTTCCAGCAGGTTTAATAGTCCGAACTTTTATGATATTGGTTTTGACCAAAAGGTTGCTCTTCGCCCCGTTACCCATGCTTCCATTTTGTGGCAAAGAAATAAACTGGAAAAAGGTATCCGCATACTGATCAATTTGATCAGTACTGAATTAGCTAAAGAACCCTCAACAAAATACTTTTTTGATATTGGAGCGAATATTGGCCTGTACACTTGGCAGATAGCAATGAGCTGCCCTACCCTTAAAACCATATCTTTTGAGCCAGACCCAAATAACTTTGAACTTTTAAAGATGACCCTCGAAAGGAGCAGCCTAGATAATGTTGAGCTTTGCCCTTATGCACTCAGTAATCAATCGTGCAAAGCCATTTTTCATCAGGATCAAATAACCTCAGCAACCGGTAGTCTTTCAAGCGAAGATACTCCGTGGATCGAACAATACCTCAATGGTAGCGCAAAGGAAATTACTGTTCAAAAAGAGACTTTAGACTCAATTGTTGGAGAAAATAAAATCCCAAGTCTGATAAAAATCGATGTCGAAGGTCATGAATATGAGGTATTGGAAGGTGGTATTCGCACCATTAGAAAATATAAACCATTAATGATTATTGAATCTTTTGCACCAAAACAAACCAAGGTAATCGAAACTTTGAAAAATCTCGGATATCAAATTTGGGACGCTGATCGATTATCAACCATTCAAGATAATACGAATAATTTATTTGCCTGGCATCCCAATGGGCCACTTAAGAAAAAAAGCCTAAAAAATATAATCCATAAATGAAAAGCTCTGAAAAGGTGCCCGTTTCTTTGTTTATTCCTTGTAAAAATGAGGAAGAAAATATCGCTCGGTGCATCCGTTCGGTTGAATGGGTGGATGAGATTTTTGTTGTTGATTCGCAAAGTACGGATCAAACAAAAGATATTGCGGGAAGTCTAGGGGCAAAGGTAGTACAATTTGAGTATCAAGGTGGTTGGCCCAAGAAAAAGAACTGGGCTTTGGCAAATCTGCCGTTTTCCCATGAATGGGTTTTGATTTTAGATGCGGATGAATGCTTACCTCCTGAAGCGGAGGAGGAAATCAGGAAAATTGTTTCTAATCCTGATCAAAAGCATTCGGGGTATTGGATAAATCGGAGGTATTTCTTTTTAGGTAAGCCACTCAAGCATGCCTACTTTCCAAATTGGAATCTTCGCTTATTCATACACAAGCTCGGACGCTACGAAAAAATTACTGATCTTACTACAGATAGTGGAGATCATGAAATACATGAGCATGTGGTGGTTAAGGGGACAACAGGAAAATTAAATTCGATCATGGATCACCACGCATTCCCGACAATCGATAGCTTCGTGGAAAAACATAACCGCTACTCCAACTGGGAAGCAGTGGTTGAAAGCTCGGCAAGAGATGATGAATCTGCTCTGCAACATGATGCGGTCAAAGGGAAGCGCAGATTGCGCAGAATCTTTCGGAAACTACCCTTCCGCCCCACCCTACGTTTTCTCTATGTTTACTTGTGGCAAGGGGGTATGCTGGACGGTTGGCCAGGCTATGTGTTTGCCAGGCTTCACGCTCAATATGAATTTCTCTCTCTGGCAAAAGCAAAGGCAATCTTAAGAAGCCGAAAATAAGCGGGGTAAAGAACGGGTTGATTTTGATAATTTCTTGCCATCTTCCCCGAGTAACAATTCGCAATGATAAAATCTTGGGCGACTCCACCCTAAGGCATCGAAGAGCAAGCATTGGCGGGCACTTGAAACAAGTAAGTCTTCCCCCCGAACAATCTCGGTAATTGCCATGAGCTGATCATCCACCACGGTTGCCAGCTCATAAGCGGCAAGCCCATCTTTTCGCCACACTAAAAAGTCGGACAAATCGGCTCCCACAAGGAACGATTGTTCGGCTTTTTTTGTGTCTGTAAATTTAACGATTTCTCCCCAGTTTGTCCGGAAGCGCCAATTGGTATTTCCCCGGAAATCATTGTGGGGGATATCTTTTGATTGGGGATGAAAGCTCTCAGGATAAAGATATTCCTTTCCCGATGAGTCCAGCAAACCAGCTTCCCGAATTTCTTTGCGTGATTTAGTGCACGGATAAATGAATCCAAGGTCATATAATTTTCGCAGGGCTTTCCGATAATAATCTGAGCGTTTGCTTTGCTCATAAGGATAAAATTGGCCTCCTCGATCTGGGCCCTCATCCCAATCAAGGCCCATCCCTTTCATATCCTCGATACAAGCATGAGCAAATTCCGAGGTGCAACGGGTGGGGTCAAGGTCATCCATTCTGAAAATCAATTGCCCGTTGCTCGCCCGGGCACGCTCCCATGCGGTTCGGAAGGTACGGACATGACCGGCATGCAAAAAACCGGATGGAGTTGGGGCAAGCCTTCCCCGGTAAGTTTGCTTCGGATTCTCCTCGCTCATTCTTTAAAAGTAAGCTTTAAAGCATTCCAGAAACATTAAGAAGAAGAAAGAAGAAGAGACCATCCACCCACACTTAGAAATATGAAGTTTAGTGACCTGGGATTAAGCCCTAAAATTTTGCAAGCTATCGAAGAGCTTGGATACGAGACCCCAACCCCGATTCAGGAAAATGCAATCCCGCCAATACTCGAAGGTCGAGACTTGGTGGGGTCTGCCCAGACAGGAACCGGGAAAACTGCCGCCTTTGCCTTGCCCGCTTTGCATCGACTTGGAGAACATGGAGGTTGCAGGGCTCTCGCTCTTGCCCCAACCCGGGAACTGGCGATTCAAATTGAAGAGAATTTTATTAAATACGGAAAATTTCTCGATCTTCGAATGGCCTTGCTCTACGGCGGGGTGAAATATGGAAAACAATTAGAGCAATTAAGCAATGAGCCAGATGTGGTGGTGGCCACTCCAGGGCGATTACTGGATCATTTAAGCCAGGGAAATGTAAGCCTGAAAAACATTGAAATCTTGATCCTGGACGAAGTGGACCGGATGCTGGACATGGGATTTATTGAGGATGTTACCAAAATTATCCAGAAAACTCCGCGTTCCAGGCAAACCCTACTTTTCTCTGCCACGATCCCAGATTCCGTAAGGCGGCTTTCCTCCTGGGCATTAAATAACCCAGCCGAAGCAAAGATCGATATCAAGATTTCTGCTGCGGATACGGTAAGTCATGCCCTGTATCCTGTACCGGCCATCCAGAAGTTTGATTTGCTCATCGCATTGCTTGAGAAGGTAAATTTCGACAACTTAATCATCTTCTTTCAGACCCGCAGGGGAACAGATAAAATCAGCCATTGGCTGACTGAGCATGGACAAACCGTCCGCGTGCTCCACTCAGATTTAAAGCAACGGGACAGAATGAGTGCCCTGGAGGAATTCAAACAGGGGAAGGTTAAAATTTTGTGTGCGACCGATGTGGCATCCAGGGGACTGGATATTACCAATGTCACCCATGTGATTAATTATGATGTCCCTCAGCACTCCGAAGATTATGTGCACAGAATTGGCCGTACTGGGCGTGCCCGTACCGAAGGAGAAGCATTCACCCTTTGCAAGCCAGAAGAATTATCGCTCGTGGATTCGATTGAGAAATTATTGGGCAATCCCTTACCGAGAAAAATAGTGGAAGACTTTCCCTACCGAAGTGAACCGAGTACCCTTACTCAAACTGTGCCGGTAGTTTCCCGTAAGAGAAACCGTGGATTTGGCGGGCAGTTAACTTTTGGAGGCAGGCGTAAGCGTTAACGAACCTGGATAACCGGAGTAATCGGACGGACTAACCGTGCTGCCTTTCCTAATGGTTTCCCCACCACATCTGCCGTTACCCCCGCAACTGCTTTAATTGGAGTAACCACTGCTTTGGTAGCTAAGTTTATTGGCTTGGTGATCATACTAGCACACCCACAGAGGCATAAAACGCAAAGAATTAACAAAGTTTCAGTCAAAACAGCCTTGATCATGCATCTGACAAGCATTAATCAGCTAGCCTTCGCAATCAAAAATCACTTTTTTTAACGAATTTTACCAGACCAAGCAGCAAATTTGATCATACCCTATGACTGAATCTTCTCCCCTTATTTATCTGCTCCCGTTTATTGCCGCATTGATTGGATGGGCAACTAATTATTTGGCGATCAAGATGCTGTTTCACCCGCACGAACCCAAAAAAATTATTGGCTTAACCTTTCACGGTGTTTTTCCCAAAAGGCAGGCACAAATTGCAGAAAAACTTGGAGAACTTGTGGCCAATGAACTTTTTTCGATCAAAGATGTGGCCAAGAAGATTGAAGATCTGTCAACTCAACCGGAAGCCCTTGAGGAAGTTGGCAAAAGGATAGAAAAAACCATACGGGGCAAGTTAATGGCCGCCTTCCCTATGCTTTCTATGTTTCTTAGCGATGAAATGATCGAAAAAGTAACTAGTCTTTTTAAGGGGGAACTGGAAGACTTCTTGCGGGTATCTGCAGAAGGTCTTTCCTCGAAGTTGGAAGAATCGGTTGATGTGCAAGCCTTGGTTAGAGAAAAGGTGCAGGCATTTTCATCTAACAAGGTGGAAGAATTGCTGCTTGGATTTATGGAACAAGAATTCCGCTTTATTGAAAAAATTGGAGCGGTTTTGGGTTTCATAATTGGTTGCATACAGCTCGTCCTGGTAACGGGACTTTAAAAACTTTTATTCTTTGTGGATTGCCAAGAGGGTGGACACTTAGCAAAAAGAAATCCTAATGACTGACCTGCCTGGTACTGTTGCTCAAGTTTGGGAAAACGCTCATCAATTTTGGACAACTCCATCTGTCCGCATCCAGACCCTAGTTATTGGACTGTCTATCCTACTCGCCTGGGTATTGAGCAACCGGGCAAAGCCCCAAATTCTTAAATTTACCCGGGACCCCACCCGTCCGGTCTGGATCGAGCGATCCGTTCGCCTCTTTGTTCCCTTGCTCCTTCCCCTACTCTTACTTCTTTTATCTTTGCTTGGGCGCGGGCTGTTAGACCGATTCGATCTTGCATCCACCGATCTGCTTAACCCTTTTGTAAACGCAACCACGGCCTGGCTGATCTATCGATTAGTTTCCGGACTTACCCACAATAGGTTTTGGCTTAGACTGGCGGCAGTTTTGGCATTTGGAATGGCCGCTCTGCAAAGCTTTGGTTTGCTCGAGCCAACTTTTGACTTTCTTGAATCTGCCTCTTTTGCGGTAGGAAAGAGCACGCTCTCAGTACTCGATTTAGTAAACGGTATTTTTATTTTACTTTTTCTTCTCTGGATGAGCTCCTTGTTGGGGAGTGCGGGGGAGACAAAAATCCGGCAACTCCCCAACCTGCCTCCCTCCCTCCAGGTGCTTCTGGCAAAGGTGGTTCGGGTATTGCTAATTTTCCTTAGTTTCTTGGTGGCTATGTCAACCATTGGGCTAGATTTATCGTCTTTCGCCCTTCTCGGTGGTGCAATTGGTGTTGGTATTGGATTTGGTCTGCAAAAAGTTGTTTCCAATTTGGTCAGTGGCTTAATCCTGCTCTTGGACCGTTCTATCAAGCCCGGTGATGTGATCGAAATTGATAACACATATGGATGGATAAATTCCCTCCGTGCCCGCTATGCATCCATTATCACCAGGGACGGTAAGGAGCATTTAATCCCCAATGAGGATTTAATCACTAACCGTGTGGTCAACTGGTCGTTTAGTGATAAAAATATCCGGGTCCGTGTTCCAGTTGGAATTTCTTATGATTCCGACCCCAGATTGGCGATGGAATTGTGCGTAGATGCCGCCCGTTCCTCCGGACGTGTGCTCAACGACCCGGAACCCCGTTGCCTATTAATTGGGTTTGGCGATAACTCGGTGAATCTTGAGCTTCGGTTTTGGATCAATGATCCATCCAACGGCGTGGGCAATGCAAGAAGTGAAGTATTGCTCAGTATTTGGGACAGATTTAAAGAATCAGGAATTTCGATCCCCTTTCCGCAACGAGACCTCCATTTGCGCACTTGGCCAGATGGATTTCCGGGAGGCGAAAAGAGCCTTACATAGACCTTGATCCTTTAAGTTTCCTGCAATTTAAGCATGCCTTCCAAGCTTGCCAATAAGGGAGATTATCTGTTTGATAAATTCTTTTGTCATGACTCCTACAAGCTTAGATTCATTTTCTTTCATTCATGCACTGGCTATGGCACCTTCGGGTGATCCATCAGCACCAGGAGGTGGTTTGATGGGCTTTTTGCCCATGATCCTGATCTTCGTTGCCTTTTGGTTTCTGCTCATTGCTCCTCAAAGGAAAAAGCAAAAAGAGCATGATAAAATGATCAAAGCCCTTGAAAAAGGAGCCAAGGTAAAAACTGTCGGCGGAGTTTTTGGTACGGTAACCGGGGTAAAGGATGACCGTTTTGTGGTTAGGATTGCAGAGAATGTTAAAGTGGAAGTGGCCCGGGAAGCAATCTCCGCAAAGATTGACTGATTTTTGCCTTTCTCAATAAATTTAAAGCGGAAATACCGCCTTACCATCCGCCCTTAGCCAGCCTCGAATCGATGAACCGTTCAAATACTTGGAAGCTCATTTTTACCTTCTTTCTCGCAGCGATTAGTATATCCCTAATCCTACCTTTCGAAGATCGGGAACTGGGAGAGTATGCATTGTCGCAAGTAACCTCCGATGCCAATGCATCAAATCATGCGGGCCATGAAAACTTTTCCGAAGTTATTGACAACCTTAGGCTTCAACTACCCAACGACGCACCCATAGACTACTCTGCCCTGAGAGATTATGGTAAACGCAACCGTTTGGATTATGCTGCTTACTTTAACCCCCCACAAGGCGTGCTTGGCACGGTGGGATCTCGGCTGTTTCCATTTGTGGTAAAACCTGGTATCCGGGCGGCTCATCTTAAAGACAGAGACAACCGTAATGATCTGATTTTACGGACCCTGCTTAAAAAATCACAGGCTGCGATCAAGAAAGGCTTAGACCTCCGCGGAGGAATCGCATTTACAATGGAGGCAACCGACTTGAATGTATCTTCTGATCTCGATCAGGCGTCCGGTGCATCACCCATGGACAAAGTCGTGGAAATCATGAGCGAGCGTCTCAATGCCTTTGGAGTAGCCGAAACCGTAGTCCGGAAAAAGGGGGACCGTGCTATCGAAGTCCAAATTCCTGACCTTACCACAAAGCCGGATCCCGGCATTATCAACGAACTGCAAAAGCCAGCCAAGCTCGAGTTTCGAATTGTCAATGCAAACAGTGAAGCACCCGTTCCCGTACAGGAAGGCGAGGAATGGACGGATGATGAAGGCATACCTTATGTTGCTTTACTCCGTAGCGATGCCCAACCCAATGAGCGTCCCATCTGGGTTCGCCGTTTATGGTCTGCAGACGGAGAAATCATTGCTGAAGCCTACCCACGCCAAGACCAAATGGGCGGGTGGGAAGTTGGCTTGGACTTTACTCCAGAGGGAGGAAACGCTTTTGCCGACTTAACAGGAAGAATCGCAGACATGACCGACTTGTCCAGCGGTATGCCTGGAAGGCTGGCGATTGTGCTGGACGGAAAATTAGAAAGTGCCCCCACCGTTAAGGAGCGTATAGGAGGTGGCAGCGCCGTGATTACGGGGAACTTTAGTTTCAGGGAAGCAAAGATGCTTTCCGATATTCTCAATAACCCCCTCAAAGTTTCCCTTTCCATTGGTGAGCAGTATGAGGTTTCTCCCACACTGGCTGCAGGAGCGCTATCCAGCAGCCTCAATGCTTGTTTGCTTGGAGCCTTTCTGGTAGTAGCCTTCATGATTGTGTGGTACAAGGCAGGTGGTCTGGTTGCAGTGCTTTCGGTTGGATTAAATGTGCTTCTTGTAATTGCCACCCTTGCTGGAATTTTTGAGGCAACCTTTACCCTTCCCGGGATGGCTGCACTCGTACTAACCATTGGGATGGCCGTGGATGCCAATATCTTAATCTTTGAACGGATTAGGGAAGAGTTGAGAGCCGGCAAAAGCCCTGAAAATGCATTGGAGGGTGGATATGCCAAAGCATTCTCTACCATCATTGATGCAAACCTTACTACTCTAATCACGGCAAGTATTTTGATTTGGTTGGGCACCGGACCGGTTAAGGGATTTGGTATTACTCTGGCAATCGGTATCGCAACCTCCGTATTTTGTGCTTTGTTTGTGAGTCGAATGTTCCTTAACTTACTGCTCAAATCTGGCGTGAATAACCTGATCAGCCTTAGGAGTATTTCAAAATCTTCTCCCAAAGACTCCATCGATTTCCATCGCTACCGGAAGGTGGCTTTTTTGGCATCCTGGCTGATCGTAGGAATAGGCATATTTTCGGTTTACTCTAAACAAGACACTATCCTCGGGATTGATTTTCGAGGGGGTGAAGAGCTGGTCGCTGGTTTCTCCCAAGCTATCGATGCGGAAGACCTGGAGCAGTCTCTCAATCTCAATCCTCTACTTGGTGAGGTTCAACATGTCTACCGTTCTGAAGTTGGATCTGGGGAAGGAGCCAGCCGTTTGGTGTTACAAACAGAAGAAGGAAAGTCCCGCCAGGCTCTGGCACATTTGCAGGAACAATTCCCTGATGCGTCTTTATCGGAAGAAGGGCTCAGCAACATTGGGGCATCGGTGAGCGATCAAATTAAGAGCGATGCTATCCTTTCTGTCTCCGTTGCACTTCTGGGAATTTTGCTCTATGTTGCCCTGAGATTTGAAATGGGCTATGCGATTGGTGCGGTTGTAGCCACTATCCACGATATCTTGATGACCGTTGGTCTATTTGTGCTGATTGGACATCTTTCCGATGGAATGATTTGCTCCGGTCAATTTACTGCACCCATGCTCGCTTCCATTCTGATGATTGTGGGGTATTCAATCAATGATACGATAGTTGTGTTTGACCGGATTCGTGAGGAGCTTGAACTCAACCCGGTAACAAACCTGAGAAAAATCGTAATCATTGCGATTAATCGGGTGCTTTCCCGCTCCATCCTGACCAGTTTCACCACTCTTCTGGCTGCCACATCCTTGTGGATATTTGGTGCCGGAATTATCAATGATTTTGCCTTTGTATTTGTAATTGGCATTTTGACGGGGACCTTCTCTTCCATCTTTATTGCCAGCCCGATTTTCTATTTCTGGCACCGTGGCGACCGCAAGCATGTGGAAGATGGAGAACTTTTGCCAAAGTACGATTGGCAAACCTCCAAATAAAATCCCTGTACAACCACTCATTTCTTGGGCTCGGTTTTGAAAGATTGGATCGAGCAGGAAGCAGATCTAAAATCTGTTACTATTCTTCAACAAGAATTAGGCATTTCTTCCTTTTTGGCCGATTTATTGGTCCAAAGAGGTTTACATGACCCCTCGGATGCCGAACAATTCCTAAAACCAAAACTCAAGCATTTGGAAGATCCTTTTGCCATCAAAAATATGGATGGTGCGATTTCCCGGATTCTTAAGGCGAGGGAAGAGAAGGAAGGGGTTTTACTGGTGGGAGATTATGATGTGGACGGGATCACCTCGACAGTCATGATCCAGCAGGCTCTTGATTCGATCGGTTTGCAGGCAGATATTGTCATCCCCAAAAGGCTCAGCGAGGGATACGGATTAACCCGTGAAGTGCTTTCGCGCGGCCTGGGAAATGGAAATCACCGCTTGGTAATTGCCTTGGATTGTGGAACGAATTCGATTACGGAAGCGGGATTCCTCAAAGAAAACGGAATCGATCTAATTGTGGTGGATCACCATCAATTAAAAACCAAAGTGTTACCAGATGCCATTCTGGTTAACCCTCACCTGCAAACTGATAATGGGGAACCCTGGCGCTCTCTTTGCACGGCAGGCTTGTGCTTCAAGTTAATTCATGCACTTTACAAAAAAGCACGGGAAAGAGAACTGCCAGGATCCGAAAACCTTACCCCTAGAGATTTCCTTCCCCTCTGTGCGATTGGTACTCTTGCAGACCTCGTTCCCCTCAAAGGGGAAAGTCGAATATTTTCAAGATTCGGAATCAAGCGGCTGTTTATGGACGCATCCCCAGGGCTTCTTGCCCTCCTCAAGGAATGTGGACTGGACGGTGCTTTTGAGCCGGAAACCGAAGATATTACTTATAAATTGGCTCCCCGGATCAATGCATGCGGCCGATTAAATATGCCGGAGACTGCGGTCTCTTTACTTCTGGAAAAAGAGGTTGGTATTTGTAAGGACCTAGCGAAAAGACTGACGCAATTTAACGAGGAAAGAAAAGGCATTGAGTCAAAACTTACTGCAGATGCAATTGCACAGGCAGAAGAAAATTTTGGAGACAAACCAGCCGTAATCGTAACCGGAGATGGGGATGCATGGCACCCTGGTGTAGTTGGAATTGTAGCAGGAAAATTAGCAAGTTCCCTCAATAAACCTTGCCTCGTGCTTGCCCGGTCAGAAAATGGCGAGTACTGCGGGTCGGGCAGAAGTGTGCCGGGAGTAAACCTGGTGGAAATCTTATCTCAATGTAAGGAAAGGCTTACCCACTGGGGTGGACACCCTGTTGCCGTAGGTCTTGGACTATTAGAAAAAGAATTAAACGGCTTTATTTTAGAATTTTTAGAATCAGTAGAAAAAACTTCATCTCAAATTAAACAGGAGCAAGGCCTCCCCTTGGTGGTAGATGCTTTTGTTCATAAAAATGAAATTAGATACGAGCTGTTAGACGAATTAAATGATCTTGGCCCGTTTGGGCAGGATAACCCGGAACCAGTTCTCGGTGTTAAAAGTGTAATCCTTGATTCTCCCCCCAGAAAGATAGGTAACGGTGAGCACTTTCAATTTTCATTCCATAACGGAAATGGCTTTATTCGGGGAATAGCCTGGAGGATGGGAGAACATGTGCCCCCGCAAACCACTGAGCTCGACCTCGCCTTTAAGCTAAGAAGAAATTATTGGAATGGGACCAGTTCCCTACAATTAGTCCTGGAGGATTGGAAGCTTAGTGAGACAAGCGACCGTCGTTGATCCCAATGAAGTTACGGATTGATTCGTTCCTCCAGATAACCAACAGCTTCATCCACCGACATTCTTACCTGCTTGGTAGAATCTCGATCTCGAAGGGTGATTGATCCATCTCCTTCCAGAGTTTCAAAGTCTACAGTAAGGGCAAAGGGAACTCCCGCTTCATCTGCCCGGCGATATCTGCGTCCAATCGCGCCTCCCTGGTCATAGGTGACATTCCATTTACGCTGCAAACGACGGTACAAGCCCTGGGCTTTCTCTACCAGTTCCGGCTTATTTTTAACCAAGGGGAATACAGATGCTTTGATCGGTGCAACACGCGGATGAAATTTCATTACTGTTCTTTTCTCTCCGTCCACTTCATCAATTTGATAGGCAGCACAAAGAATGGCAAGGAAGGTACGGTCAACTCCAAGACTGGGCTCGATCACATGGGGCAGATAGCGTTGCTTGGACCCTTCGTCAAAATATTCGAGGCTCTTGCCTGAAGATTCCTGATGTTGGGTAAGATCAAAGTTTCCCCGGGCTGCGATTCCTTCCAGCTCATGCTCGCCAAAGGGAAATTTGAATGTGATGTCAGTACAGGCCTGGGCATAGTGAGCGAGCTTGTTTTTGGGGTGTACTTCTTCACCCAGCATGTCCGCAGTGAGACCGACTGTCTGAAACCACTGTTTTCTCGCATCGATCCATTCCCGGTGGTAACGGGGCCAATGTTCGTCTCCCGGCGGAATAAAATACTCAATTTCCATCTGTTCAAATTCGCGGGAGCGGAAGATAAAGTTTCGTGGAGTAATCTCGTTCCGAAATGCCTTCCCTATTTGGGCAATTCCGAAAGGCACTTTCACCCGGCCGGTATCGACAATGTTTTTAAAGTTAACAAAAATCCCCTGGGCTGTTTCTGGCCGTAAATAACATTTGGAAGATCCATCCCTCAATGCACCCACATGAGTCTCAAACATCATGTTGAATTCACGTGGAGGGGTTAATGATCCTGGTTTTCCCGTTGATGGTGAAGGGACGAGCAGCTGCTCAGCAGGAGATAATTCGTCATAAGGGCGAAGGTTGATTGGCTCAAGGTTTCCCTGCCTGGATGCCTTCCTTTTGAGTAAGTCCGCCTTTTTATCTGCTTCCTCATCCATACTTTCCGATTCCAGCAATGAAATCCAACCAAGAGCATCGCCATCAACCAAAACTTCGGCGGCAAAGAGCTGATCGGCTCGGTAGCGCATTTTAGATTCCTTACAATCCACCATTGGGTCAGTAAAGCCATCCACATGACCAGATGCCTGCCAAATTCTTGGATTCATGATAATGCTGGAATCAAGCCCTACCATATCATCGCGCCTTCTAACCATGTCTTCCCACCAGGCATCCTTGATGTTTTTTCGTAACTCTACCCCTAGAGGACCATAATCAAAAAAACCGTTAAAACCGCCGTAAACTTCGGAGGATTGAAATACAAAACCGCGGCGTTTACACAGAGAAATGATTTCCTCGATCAAGCTGTTTTCCTTAGTCATATCAAACCTTCCAACTTACTCCCAGCTACCTTCCTCGACAATCTTTTAACTATGAATAATTCCACCAAACTTCAGGTTGACTCTTAGGATAGAAGAATCTTGTATTATTTGAAGATGGGATTTTTTGGAAATAAACTCAGATTAACAGCACTAATCATTGCTCTCTTGGGGGCATGTTTTATGTCGAGCAGCTGCGGTTTTAACCCCAAAAAATATTTTACTAAAAAAGTCAATCTGGGAGGAGTACTTACCCACGAGCCATCCTCTTATACCCCGGTGGAAACAGGTACCTTTCGGGTAAGCTCAGATGAACTGGTAAACCGTCGCGATCATCAGGGTGGAAAAACCACTCTGCTGTGGGGTTTGTTCACTTACACCGATTATTGAGTTTTCTGAACTAAGCCAATTCTCTTGAGGTTGGCTGGTTTGAGTATTACTTAATAATTAGAATAATTCCATTTATAACTTGTGATTGTTTTAAATTTACATAATTATAATCCTTTGCATGACATTCTCATTAACCTCACCGTTTAGAAAAACATTTTCAAACTCCCTACGAGAGAAAGGCCTGCGCCCCACTAAACAGCGTGAGTGTGTATACGGAATTATTTTAGATAAAAGAGATCATCCCACTGCGGATGACATCTATTACCGGGTTAAGAAATACTTACCAGGCACATCCTTTGCCACCGTTTACAATTGTTTAGAAACATTGGTAGGGTGTGGTCTTGTGCGACAAGTAAATATGGATCGCTCCCCCACCCGATACTGCCCGAACCTTACTCCCCATGCTCATTTTAAATGCAACAAAACGGGCAGGATTTACGATATTCAAATTGATGAGGATACTTTATCAAGAATGAACGCACTCGTGCCCCAAGGGTTCGAGGCTGAAAATATTGATCTGTCTTTTTCCGGTACTGGAAATGCCCTTGAAAACTAATCTCCCCAAACCTTCTTTTACAAATTGTGAATTCCTTAAAAATTGAAAACTTACAAGCCTCGATCGAGGATAAGCCTATCCTTAACGGATTAACTCTGGAAATCCCCAAAGGGGAAGTTCATGCAATCATGGGGCCCAACGGTAGCGGCAAGAGCACATTGGCAAAAGTTTTAGCAGGCCATCCTGACTACAAGGTAACCGGTGGAACCGCAATCTTGGACAATGAAAACCTCATTGGTATGGAACCTGACGAGATATCCAGGCTAGGCCTTTTTCTCGCCTTTCAATACCCAATGGAAGTTGCTGGTGTAAGCATTGCAAACTTCATTCGAGCTGCCCGAAATGCACGACTGGGTAAGGACGAAAAGGTCAAAGCAGTCGATTTCTACAAAGAGCTGTATGAACACATGGATGCATTGGGCATGGATCGAAAATTCACCTCCCGTTCCCTCAACGATGGATTTTCGGGCGGTGAAAAGAAACGCTGTGAAATTTTGCAGATGTCCATGTTGAACCCGAAGTATTGTATACTGGACGAAACAGACAGTGGATTAGATATCGATGCTCTTCGTGTTGTATCAGAAGGAGTAAACCGGATGCGCAATCCGGAAAGAGGAATTCTTGTAATTACTCACTATCAAAGGCTTCTGGACTACATAGTGCCCGATTTCGTTCATGTCATGTCAGAAGGTAAAATTGTACGGACTGGCGGAAAAGACCTTGCCCTGGAATTAGAAGATCGTGGATACGACTGGGTAAAACAGGAAGCAGTCGCTTAATCCCCTTTTTAAAAATTATATGATAAATCCATCCCAAGTTGCTGTAGATCGAGATAAAGGAAATTTTCATTACGACACAGATTATTCCTTTGATGCCGGTGTCGGATTATCCGAAGAGGTTGTGCGTTACATTTCTGAGGTCAAAAATGAAGAGCCTTGGGTTCTTGATTTTAGGTTAAAAGCACTTGATACATTTCTCAAAAAACCTATGCCCACACATTGGGCTACAGATGATCTTAAAAATATTAATTTCGATGTCATTCGGTATTATTTAGCTAAAGGCCAAAAGCCCAGCCGAACATGGGAAGAAGTTCCTGATGACATCAAAAAGACTTTTGAAAGGCTCGGCATTCCTGAGCAGGAAAGGAAATTCCTGGCGGGGGTGGAGGCACAGTTTGACAGTGAGGCTGCATATTCCCGGATGAAAGAGGATCTGGAGAAGGAGGGAGTCATTTTTGTTGGTTCAACCGAGGGATTAAAAGAGTATCCGGAAATTTTTCGTAAATGGTTTGGTAAAGTAATTCCAACCTCGGACAATAAGTTCTCAGCCCTTAATAGTGCGGTATTTTCCGGAGGTAGTTTCATATATATACCTCCAGGCGTTAAACTTGCCCAACCACTCCAGGCGTATTTTCGAATAAATGCCGAAAATTTCGGCCAGTTTGAACGAACGCTTATCATTGCAGACGAAGGTTCTGAGGTGATGTACATGGAGGGATGCACTGCTCCAAAGTTTGAGACATCCACCCTCCACAGTGCCGTGGTTGAGTTGGTTGCTTTAAAAGGGGCAAAAATTCAGTACATAACCGTACAAAACTGGTCTAACAATGTGTTCAATTTGGTGACCAAGCGGGCACTCGCTGAAGAGGAGGCAGAAGTGCGGTGGATTGACTGTAATATTGGTTCCCGGCTCACGATGAAATATCCTGGCGTCATTCTTCGGGGGAGAAAAGCCCGGGGAGAAGTTATTTCGATCGCTCTGGCAAATGATGGACAGCATCAGGATACTGGTGCAAAAATGGTCCATGCCGCCGATGAAACTACCAGCAATGTGGTATCCAAATCTATTTCGATAGGCAAAGGCAGATCTTCCTACCGTGGTCTGGTTCAAATGCCCGGACATTTGAAAGGGTGTAAAAACAATACAGAGTGCGATGCCCTCCTTATAAATAATAACAGTCAGACCGATACTTACCCCGCTATTACCGTACAGGGAGATGACAATTCAGTACAACACGAGGCCAGCGTTTCTAAAGTGAGTGCGGAGCAAATCTTTTACATGCAACAGCGTGGTCTGAGTGAAGCTGAAGCGATGAGCCTGTGCGTAAATGGATTTGTAAACGATTTGATTCGAGAGTTCCCCATGGAATATAGTGTTGAGCTGAAACGACTTATCGAGCTGGAAATGGAAGGATCCGTTGGATAACTGTCATGAGTCAAGAAACGCTTTCAATTATCTCTTCGATGGATTCCTACTCTTTTAAGCAACCTGAAACTTTTACCCATTTTGCAGAAAGCAGATCATGGGAGCCTGGATGGCTCGCTGATTACAGAAAAGAATGTTGGGACAGTTTCGCCTCCCTTCCTGAACGCTTATTAAAGGACGAAACTTGGCGCTTTTCCCCACGGGCACGCTTTGGACTTAATAAAATTAACGGACTTGCTGACCCCAAGGAATCGTTAATCATTGAAGAGAATAGTTCGAAGGACGGAGTTTCCATCGATCTTTTCGACCGTTTGATCCTCGACCAACCCCACTGCCTCTCTCTACTTCCCAAAATTGCTGGACCTGACTTAGGTGCAAATGATTATTCTCTACTCACTGGTGCATTTGCTGAAACAGGTTATTTACTGCGTGCGAACAGATCAGTTCATTCCGGCCAGCCTATAATCGTCAAACACATTGAACCAGAGGCTGGAAAGATTGCCTTTCATCATAGTTTAATTGAACTGGAAGCAAACACCGAGGTTACTCTTGTAGAGAAATTTATTGCTAATGAGACTAATCCTGGAGGGACCATTTCCAGCCTTTTAAAAGTCAGGCTGGGAGATGGTGCAAGACTGCACCGGATTGTGCTTCAACAATGCTCAAAAAGTGCCACCCTTGTACAACTAGAAAATTTCATAATTGGTAAAGATGGATACCTAAGTTCAACCAATCTTCATTTGGGTTGTGGTCAGACAAGAGTAGAATCCAAAGGAGTGCTTAACGGGCCTGGTTCCCATTTCGAATATGGTTCAGCTCATTCCGGAGATTCTAATCAACTTTTCGATCAAAGAACTATTCAGGTACATGAGGCTCCAAATTGTACCAGCAATTTACTCTGTAAAAATGTCTTACGAAATGAAGCAAAATCAATCTTTTCAGGATTGATCAAAGTCAGGAAAGAAGCACAACACACCGATGCGTATCAGACCAACCGTAACCTCTTACTCAGTTCCGAGGCGAAAGCAGATTCTCTCCCAGGGTTGGAAATTCTGGCAAATGAGGTAAAATGCAGTCACGGGGCAACTACCAGCCGAATTGATCCTCAGGAATTATTTTACCTGCAAAGCCGTGGAATGTCTTTAAAGGACGCAGAGAAACTGATTGCCCTAGGATTTCTCAGCGGACCTTTAAACAGTGTATCCCACGAACCAACCCGGGAGTGGATATTGAATTCTTTGGCCGATTCCCTTGAATCCTAAAAACCTAAGCCGATGAGCCAACAAGAAGTTGAATTGAACAGGGATGTAGTTGCCACTCTCATTCCTCACGGGGAAGAATTTACCCTCGGCCGGGGTGAGAAAGTTACCATCACTCATCGATTGGGCGGAAATTTTACAGTCATGACCCTTCAGGGAATGTACCGTATTGCCGCTCGCGACGCCGATGCCTTGGGTGAAGATCTGGAACAGGCTTCAAAATTGCCTGACGATGGAAATGCAGCTCCTGCGGGAGTGGATGAAATCAAGGAAAACCTGAAATCTGTATTTGACCCAGAGATCCCGGTAAATGTTGTCGACCTTGGTCTAATTTACCGCGTGGAGATTGAAGACACCAAGGAAAATGGAAGGGTTGCTTATGTTGACCTTACCCTGACCGCCCCAGGTTGCGGCATGGGCCCGGTCATCGCAGATGATTGCAAAAGCAAAGTTTTAGAACTTCCCGGGATTAATCATGCAGAAGTTGAAATTGTCTGGGATCCACCTTGGACTCAGGACATGATTTCTGAAGAAGGTAAAATGGAATTAGGTCTTATTTAACAAGGCCTCTTTAGATTAACATAACTAGTAAAAATAATTTTGAGAAGATGAAGATTGCACTTGGTACAGACCATGCCGGATATGATTACAAAGAAGCGGTAAAAAAACATCTTCAAACCCTTGGTCATGAGGTTCAGGACTTTGGGACATTTTCTGACGAATCAGTTGATTACCCAGAATTTGTCCGACCTGCCGCCCAAAGTGTGGCGGACGGCTTGTGTGATCTAGGTGTGGTTTTTGGAGGCAGTGGAAATGGGGAAGCTATGGCAGCCAACAAGGTTACTGGAGTTCGCTGCGCTCTTTGTTGGAGCGAAGAGACTGCCCGTCTCGCCAAAGAACATAATAATGCAAACGTTATATCCATAGGGCAGAGGCAAATAAGCGAAGAACTTGCTTTAAAAATCATTGATGCCTGGTTGCAGGCGGAATTTGAAGGTGGTCGGCACACCCGTAGAATCGAGATGCTCGACAAAAAATCTTAATTAGATATACAAACTTTTACATGAGCGAAGACAACGAAAAGGAAAAGAAATCAGGATCGGTCGCTGAGGCCATCCAATCCAAGTTTATCGAAGACCGAAAAGTTTTCCTTTGGGGCGAGGTAAGCGACAAATCTGCCCGGGACATCACCGAAAAGTTCCTCCACCTCGAAGCAACTGATCCTGGTAAAGAGATCACTTTTTACATTAATTCTCCAGGGGGTTCTATCACCGCAGGAATGGCTATTTTTGACACAATGCAATTGATCAGTTCGCCGATCAAAGTAGTGGTTACAGGAATGGCTGCGAGCATGGGGTCGATTCTGCTATGTGGAGCATCCAAGGGGCTTCGTTACCTCTACCCTCATTCAAGAGTACTTATTCACCAACCTCTTATAACTGGAAGAATGGTTGCCGCTGCCGTGGATATTAACATTCAGGCTCAGGAAATGGAACGGTTGAGGGAGGAACTTAACACAATTTTGGCCCGGACTTCCGGTCAGCCAATGGAAAAAATTCAACAAGACACAGATCGTGATTTCTATTTAAATGCCGAAGAAGCCATTGAATATGGCTTGGCAGATAAAATTATTGATAAGATCTAATTAGATCCTCATCCGTTATTACAATCTTGTCTTAATTTTCCCATTTCTGAAGTGGGGATATTTTCGACAACCTTCCATTCCTTCGGTTCCAATGGACCGACCAGGTCTTTTTTGAGCACTTTTCTAAGATGCGTCAGATCAATATTTTTGGGAGTAACCACCGCCACCACACGCTGACCCCATTTTTCATCTGCCGCCCCATAGACAAGGCATTGATCTACCAATCCGCTCGAATACAGAATCTGTTCAATAATGGAGGGATGGATTTTTTCTCCACCCGTATTAATTACCCGATCAGACCTTCCCTTTATTAACAAGTTACCACAATGATCGAGTACTCCAAAGTCTGGGCTTTCGATCCAGGAGTCTTGAACGAATTTCTTTTTTCCCCTGCTAAGACAAAGACTTGAGGATTTGATTTGCACATGGCTGTTTTGCGGATTGATACGGACTTGAGCGTGAGAAAGAGGTCTCCCTACCCCAGCGACGCCTTGTAAGAAAGAGATCGAATCCAAAAGGGTAACCATTCCCGCAGTCTCGGACGAACCATAGCAAGGAATGACATTTAGTTTCAATGCTCGACAGGTCTCAATCAGTCGGTTGCTCATTGCGGCCCCTCCCACAAATATACCGTTTATCTGTTTCAGGTGTTCAACCGCATGCTTATATTTTACAAGTTCCTGTAATTGTGTAGGGACCAAAGATATCCACTTGCCATCCAAACATTTTCTAAATTCGATTTCTATTAAGTCCCGATAATCGCAAAATAGAACCTCGCCTTCTGTTGCCCAAGCTCTCTCCAATTGCATCCACCCACCAACATGCCAAAGAGGGAGGCAACATATGCTATTTAATGGGGTTGACCCAATGCGTCCCAACAATCCATTGACCGCGGCGTGTAAGGTTGCAGGACTGTGTGTCACCATCTCAGGCGGTCCGCTTGTTCCCCCCGAAAAGAAACCAAGGGTTTGTTTCTTGCCATTGGCATTCATTGAAACTGGGCCATCGGAAATAAACTTTATTGATTTTCCTTTTTTTAAAAGGTGCAGTGCATCCTGAGCATATTTTAAAAACATATCCCCTTTTGCACTTCCGGAAGAACTCCAGAGAGGCAAAATTTGTTGGTAAGGATTTTTCATTTTGCTAAAGAATCCCATAATTTTGCCAATTTTATATTTGTGACAGCGGGGCTGGAAAGAATGGGTTGGTGATGTTCAGGGAATTCATGAACATTCCCGCA
The DNA here is from genome assembly GCA_938091675.1 of uncultured Opitutales bacterium. Taxonomy (GTDB): domain Bacteria; phylum Verrucomicrobiota; class Verrucomicrobiia; order Opitutales; family Seribacteraceae; genus Chordibacter. The sequence goes on along the minus strand of CALKMX010000080.1, from coordinate 30,700 downwards.
AAAAAATGACCTGTCGAGGCCTGGCGAATGGGATGACATTGTAGACATCCTGATCAATGCTTCATATCCGAAAGGACTTTCAAAAGAAGTTGAAAAAATTATCTTTCTAGAATTGTCAGAACAAAAATTATGTAAGTCCTGCCAATCTGAAAAAAGAATCGGTTTAATTACAAAATATAAATTAGAGGGTATTGCAAACATGTCTCCTTTTAAATTAATACGTAAAAGGGCCTCATCCAGAGCAATGGGGATTGGGGAGGTTGAAGAAAACTCGATCAGCCATTCATCGTCTTTGGGTCCTGTTGGTTGCTCGATAAATTCAACTGAAGAATATCCTGAAAGTGCATCTGTCCAACGAAGTAAATCTTCTCGCGAAAAACTCTCATTTGGATCAAGCCTGACTCGAACCCCAACGGGTAGTTTTTGGAGCCAATCGAGAACGACCGGTATTTCGTCTTCTAAAGGAAATATTCCGATTTTACGCTTAATTACCCCTTTTTTCATGGAAAGATTACTTTTCCAAATTTTAGCAGTTTGAGGTAAAACTGAACTAGCTAATCCTTCTTTCCAAATCGAAGATTTAATCGCCGTTATGGCGGGGTTAATATAGGTGTATTCATCTTCTGTGCATCCTCCTTCACACCAAAACCTTGCCTCCTTTTCAGCCGCATTTAAATCGAAGTTCCAAAATCCTGGCAAAGAACCAACTTCACCGAAAGAAACATTTCCATCCCCATGATCACTGCGAAGGACCAAACTTGTTCTCTCCTCCCAAATGCCCTTGGATGTTTGCAGGGGATTTACAAAAGGCTGTTTAAAGAGCAGATAGCTTCTTTGCGGTTTCATTTAATATCCTTGAGAATAATAGCTGATTAGATCATATAAAGCATAGTCGATGGACAACCAAATCATCAATCATGGATAACGAGTTATTTCTCGGAGCGAACGAGTTTTTTTCCCGTTCTTTACCTAATGGGCTAACTTTTGATGATGTTTCCTTAGTCACCCGTTACTCAGAGGTTCTCCCCAGTCAGGTAAAGCTTGATACCAGGCTTTGTGATTCAATCCAGCTTAGTTTACCCATGGTTTCCTCCGACATGGATACGGTCACCGAGTCAGAAATGGCGATTGGAATGGCATTAAATGGTGGACTTGGACTGATTCATTACAACATGAGCCAGCGCCAACAGATAAAGGAAGTAACCCGAGTCAAACACCATGTTCATGGATTAATTCAGGATCCAATTTGCTTTACTGCAGATAAATTAATCGGCGATGTTCTCAAAACAATTGAGGAAAAGAATTTTCAATTTCGGACCTTCCCCATTGTTGACGAAAAAGGCAAATTGCTTGGCTTGCTCCCTGGCCGGGTGGTGAAGGATAGATACCGAGACCATAAAGTTACTGATGGAATGCTCACACGGGATAAGGTATTTGCCATTCGGGAATCAGAAGTGGGAGATGATCCGATTGCTACAGCAGACAAATTTTTCAGCAAACACATGGGTATCCATAAACTCCTGGTGGTCGATAACGAGGACAGGATGAAAGGGCTCTACACATTGAGTGATATCGAAAGGATCATGGATGAATCGAGTGACCATTTGAAGCCTTCCAGAGATGCCAACTTTCGATTACTCTGCGGTGCCGCCGTCTCTGTGCCCCGAGATGAACAAGGTATTATCCTCAAAGATTCTCTTATTGAGCATGTGGGTGAAATGTTAGAGCAGGGACTTAACCTGGTGGCAGTATCGACCGCACATGGCCACACTAAGGGCGTAGGAGACTCAGTGAAATTTCTGAGGCAGGCATTTCCTGACCTTCCCATTATGGCTGGAAATGTTACGACTGGAGAAGGAGTAGAATTTCTTGGAAATGCTGGGGCTAATATTATTAAAATTGGACAGGGTCCCGGATCGATTTGCACTACGCGGATTGTTGCAGGTGTAGGAACTCCCCAAATGACCGCCTTATATGCGGCATCAATTGCCAAGAAAAAGTCGGGTGTTACCTTATTGGCAGATGGTGGAATTAATAAATCCGGAGATATCGTAAAAGCCCTGACCCTCGCGGACGGGGTAATTTGCGGAGGTTTGCTTGCCGGGTGTCGAGAAGCACCCGGAGCAATCATCGAAATTGAGGGTAAGTATTACAAACAATATCGTGGAATGGGCAGTTTAGAAGCCATGCGAGAGGGGTCTGCTGCCCGATACGGACATAGCCAAAAAGATTTACGAGGAAAGAGTGCCCCTGAGGGCATAGAAGCATTAAAAGAAGTTTCCGGCTCCCTTCGAGAAGTATTGGAAAACCTTGCAGGCGGAATTAGGGCAGGGCTTGGATATCTTGGTGCCTCTGACCTGTCTGCTCTTTCGAAAAACGCACGCTTTATCCGGGTCACTCCAGCCGGGCAAAGAGAGTCCGCTCCGCACGATGTTGTGGAAATAAAACGCAGCGACCTAAATCGCTCCTAAACCGCTCCCTTTTTGATGTCAGTGATTGAACAATCTCCAGAATCCTCTTTGGTCTCCGTCATTGGGATAAGTATGGGGGATGAAGGCAAAGGACGAGTTGTACACGAAATTTTGGAGCAACATAAATCTACCTATGGTCGACCTGCTGCTGGGGTAATGAAAGTAAATGGAGGAGCCAATGCGGGTCATACCGCTGCTGGTCTCAAACTCAATTTGCTTCCGTCAGGAGTGGGAGATCCAGATGTTGAAACGCTCTTTATTGGATCTGGGGTGGTAGCAGACCCACGAAAGTTTCTTTGGGAAGCAAAGCCATTGGAATCCAGAGGTCTAAAAGTCATCAACCGCTTACTCATTGATGAGAAGTGCCAAATGAGTGACTTGAGCCATCGTCTGCTCGATTTAGCATGGGAAAATTATAGGATTAATCAATTAGGCATGGAAAGTCGCGGTTCAACGGGTCGGGGGATAAGTCCGGCTTACTGTGACGAGACAGGTCAATGGCAAATATTTTACCAAAGCTTCCTCGAAGATAAGGATCTTTTCGCCCTCGCCCTTAAGCAACGTTGTCAACGAACGATCGATACGATTCGGTGGGTATGCAAGGTGGAAGAATCAGTTTGGTATGAGTTTTTTGATGCACTGACCTCAGCAGAAACCCGAGCCAATAAGGCTTCTATTGAAGACGGAATCTTTTCGCCCGATGAATTTGATTTTGGGAGATTTATGGGCAAGCAGCCGTTTTCCCTTAACCTAGATGAATTAATTGATGTTTACTGGAATGCGGGTAAAGAACTCGCACATTGCATTCAGGACGGGCGGGACTTCCTTCTCCATTCGGTGCGAAAGAAAAAATTGGTGGTGGCTGAATTTGGGCAGGCTTACTGGCTAGACAAACGTCATGGGTTTACCCCAAATGTTACCGCATCACATACCACCAGTGCCGAACTCTTCAACTCTGGGGGAATCCCCCTACAACCCGTTACTCAAATTGGTTGCTGTAAAGCTTATGACACAAAAGTGGGTACCCATCACTTCCTTACCCAAGTTGACCATCTGGCAAACCCTTGGGGAGCAAAATTGGCCAAGTTAGAATTTGGCACTTCGACTGGGAGGCAACGAATGGTTGGATGGTTTGATGCGGTAGAAAAAGGAAACGCACTAAGATATGGAGGCTTTGACCAGATTGTTATCAACAAGCTAGATGCTCTGACCTTAGATGATACCGTTCCGCCCGAGCTCAAAATTTGCACTGCCTATAAAATGCCTGATGGCACCCATACCCGATCGGTACCTCGAAATGAATCACTTCGCCAAAAATTGAAGCCCGTTTACAAAACTTTACCCGGTTGGAAAGATGACCTTCGGGGGTTAACCTCCTTTCAACAGCTGCCTCCCCAGGCTAAGGAATATATTGCGGAAATGCTGATCTCACTCATTGAAGTAGCTTATCCGCATGGATGGAAGCATGAGAAACTGCCCGAAATTCGATTTATTGGGATTGGTCCAGATCCAGGACAGATTATCTCCGACCTTCCCCATACCCGGGATTTCCTTGAGAGTAAATCCGTTCAAGTTTCCGTTCTTTCGTGATCCATCCCCCATCCCGAATTGACGATTTTCGCCAAAGAATATCTTGGCGTGAGGTTGAACAAGCCACATACCTACACTCTGCTCTTCTTACTTGCTGTGCGAAAGAGGATCTTAGACCTGAAGCTGGTCAACCGCCTTGGCAAAATGATTTAACTTCGACCGCTTGCGGGCTTCAAGGGGAAGGGGTTGCTCAGTTAATTGCACGTGAAAAGTTTGTGTTATGTGGAATCAAGTTGCCCGATTTGATGATTCCCGTCTTTTCCTGCAATGAGGTCGAATTTGAAGGGATGCTCAAAGACGGGGAAGTTTGCAACCCAGGAGAGATTGTTGGTATCCTCAAAGGAGCCATCCCTCAAATCCTCGCTTTGGAAAGAACCCTCTTAAACTTTATCCAGAGACTATCCGGCATCGCTACAAAAGCGGCTGATTTCGTACAAATCCTTGAACAGGAAAACGTCGGGCTTCTAGACACACGCAAGACAACCCCAGGCCTTCGTATTTTTGAAAAATTTGCCACTGCGTGTGGAGGTTCTTTCAATCACAGGTTTGGACTTTTTGACCGTATCCTTATCAAAGACAACCATTTGAGTGCTGCAAAATTATCAGACAATCTTTCATTAAGCCATTTTCTCAAAGATGTTAAAAAAAGAGCCAACGAAAAATTAGTCGAAGTTGAAATCGATCATCTTTCCCAACTCGAAGCTGCAATCGAGGGACAAGTTGATGCAATCTTGCTTGATAATTTTTCTCCGCTTGAAGTTGCCCAAGCAGTCGATCTCAATAAAAATCGCGTGGTTTTGGAAGCGAGCGGAGGAATTAATCAAAATAATTTACTGGAATATGCTCAGGCTAAACCTCACTTTATATCGACTGGAGCTCCCACACATGCGGCCAGGTGGGTTGATATAGGCCTGGACTGGATTAGATGAATGGCTAAGTACGAATTAGGCCAAAAAAAAGTTTTTAAACCAAAGGCAAAATCGCCTTTGAAAAAACCTCAGGATCCTGATTCTTTTGTACTAAGGGCCTTGCTTCAAGCATCTCCGCATTACTTGTCTGGAAATTATTTGGCAGAGCGTCTAAAAATGTCCCGGGTGGGTGTTTGGGCAAGAATTGATAAATTGCGAAAGGCCGGCTTATCCATTGAAGCAAGCCAGAATCGGGGATATCGTCTAGCTGGTGAGCCTGATCTATTGGTCAAACCTCTGCTGAATGCATGGCTAAAGGAATGCGGAGTCAGTCTTCCATTTTATCTTTTAAAAAATACCGACAGCACTAATTCTGAAGCTGAAAGACTCCTTGCTAGCGGACAAAAAGCTCCATTTGTTGTGCTCAGTCATCAGCAAGAGGAGGGAAGAGGAAGGATGGGCAGAAAATGGCACAGCCCGAAAGGGGGCAACCTTTATTTAAGCCTCGCATTTCGACCAAATGCAGAATTGGTCAAATTTCGTAACTTCACCTTATGGCAGGGAATTTCCATTGGTCAGTTACTTAAAGATCAAACGGGCATAAAAGATCTTTCGGTAAAGTGGCCCAATGATATATTTTATAATAACCAAAAACTTGCCGGAATGCTTACAGAAGCCTCGATTGACTGCGATCAGGTAAGATCGATGGTTTTTGGCTTTGGTTTAAATGTAAACTCTTCCGCGAAATCATTCCCTAAGGAAATTCGTGATTGCTCCACAACATTAAAGGATTTGTCTGGCAAAAATTGGCGAGTCCATGAACTGGCAGCCAAAATCATTAAAGTTTCTCTTCAAGCAGCCCGCGAGTGCTTGGAGCAAAATATAGATGATAAGCTTAAGCAAAAATGGCAAGAGATGGACTACTTGTATGGCAAAAGAGTAAAGATTCGCAACGGGCAGGAAACTTTTTCGGGAAAAGCCTTGGGTATTGATTCTTCTGGCGGGCTTAGAATAAAGCTAAGGAACGGCAGGGAAAGAATTGTACAAGCTGGAGAAGTAAACCTGCATTGATGAACTTTACATCTCCTCTTTTATGCCTGGATTTGGGCAACACCACTTGTCGGGGAGGAATTTGGTTGGAGGGCAAAATTCAGGATGAAAATACTATTTCAACACAAGAATTTTCCTTGTCTGCAAAAAAGTGGATCGAGAGATGGAAGATTTATGAAAAAGTTTGTTATTGCTCAGTTGTTCCCACTGCCGAGCAATCCCTAAAGGCCGCACTTGCTGCACTCAATATGCAAAATACATATTGTTTGAATGCAGGAACTTTATCGCATTTACCCATCGCATACCCTAAACCGAGTGAAATTGGAGCGGACCGGATCGCCAATTCATACGCCGTTTATAAAAAATATCCTCTTCCCGCAGTAGTGATAGATTTGGGTACTGCCACTACCTTTGATGTCGTTACTAAAACAGCAGGCTATATTGGAGGAGTAATCGTTCCAGGCCCTCAGGGAATGCTCGATTATTTAGGGAACCGAACGGCTATGCTTCCCCAAATCGATTTAACCAATCAAAACCGTACAGTTTCAGCGATTGGCCAAAGTACTGGCTTGGCAATGATGAGTGGTCTTTGCCATGGATATTTACCTATGCTCCATGGCATTTTGCATTCGATTAATCTTGAGCTAGAAAAAAACGGAGAAAAAATCCTTTCAATTGTTCAAACCGGAGGAGAGGCCAAAAACTTTTTACTGGAACGGGCACTCATCCATAATTCACTTACTTTGGAAGGTCTTGCCTTCGCTTGCTTAGATCAACAAGATCGGGCCTGATTGACCATGAATGCTGAAGCGAAACGATTACCCATAGTTGATGTAATTAACCTTCGCAAAAGGTATGGATTGGTTCAAGCACTCAAAGGGATTAGTTTCTCTATAGGGAATGGAGAAATTGTAGGATTCCTAGGACCCAATGGGGCGGGGAAAAGTACAACCCTGCGTATACTCTCTGGCATTATTGCGGCAGATTCTGGCGAGGCAAAAGTATGTGGAGTAGACTTAGCCGAGGAAGAAGGCGAGGTTCGCAAACATATTGGTTTCCTTGCCGAAAATAACCCACTTCCCGAAGATTTACGTGTTATCGAATATTTAAATTTCCGTGCAAACCTCAAGGGCTTAGCGGGCAGCAGAAAACGAGAGAGAATCCGCTTAGCTCTGGACGCTTGCGATTTGGAAAGGCGAATCTCAGAAAGAAAAATTGGGAATCTCTCCAAAGGTTTTCGACAACGCGTTGGTATTGCGGATGCGTTGCTTGCAGAACCCAGGTTGGTCATCTTAGACGAGCCAACCATTGGGCTAGACCCAAGGCAATCAGCCATAACCAGAAAAATGATGGAAAGATTACGGGGTGATGTGTCTTTTATTCTTTCGAGCCATATTCTTTCGGAAGTGGAGGCATGCTGTGACCGGATGATCATATTAAGTCACGGACAAATTGTGGCCGAAGGAACGATGCACGATTTACAAAAAATGTTCATTAACAAAACGGTTTTTGAAATTGTATCCTCCAATCGTAGGATAGACCTCCACCGTGCAGTACGCCAAATTGATCAAAATTGCGAATTGTTGTATGATGATCCTGTAGAAATTTCGAAGAAGTCAAGGTATACTTTTTCCACAACTGAAGGAGAAGGAAAAGCAGAAGAGATATTAAGAGCACTTGTTCAAAATGAACTGCTCAGTATTTCTGAGTTTCAAATTTCACGGCCCGATTTGGAGACAATTTTCCTAAGAGCAACAAAAAAGAACTGGGAAAATCAAGACTACTTAGGGAGAAGGAAGATATCTCGCCCAAAATTACTCGACTCTCCTTCTATTCATTTAAAATGAGCGGATATTGGCATATCTTTAGGCACGAACTTTTTGGTCTATTCATTTCTCCTGCGACTTATGTAGCAAGCTTTTATTTCCTCGCTTTGTTAGGGATTGGATTTAATTTTTTTATAGAAGGTTTTGCCAGAACGGATTGGATACTGCCTCCCATCTCCTCCTTAATCGTTGGTCTTACTTTTGGTGCACCCGCATTGGTGCCCTTTCTAACTATGAGATCTTTTGCTGAAGAAAGACGATTGGGGACATTAGAGACCTTAATGTCTGCTCCCGTTGACCCCTTTGCTCTGGTGTTGGGGAAATGGTCCGCATCTCTGATTTTCTTTATCTTAATTTGTATGTTGGCATTTTGTTTCCCCTTGCTCCTATGGCTGGGATTCCCTGATCAAGCTATCAGCTTGGGCTTCAATCAGGTTGAACACTGGGTTGGTGGCTTTATTTTTCTTTCGGCATTTGGTGCCAGTTTCACTGCCGTTGGCATCTTTTCTAGTTCACTCACCAAAAATCAAATGGTTGCCGGCATGCTTACTTTTACCCTGCTCACTTTATATTTAGCAGTAATGGCTTTTAATTTTGGGGAGTATAGGGATTTTGGTTCACCTGAAGGATTGGATGAATTTATTGATATTTGCCTTGGATCGCTAAACCAAGGCCTTAGTAAAGCTCAACATTTTGCGGTTGGTATAATTGATGTATCAACCGTACTTCATCAAATTGTACTTTCCTTATTATTTCTTACTTTAGCTACCTTAAAAATCGAACGCCTCAAGCATTAGTTTAAATGGATTTTAAATACGCCAAGAGAAATCGTAGACTTGATCTTTGGATCATTGTAACCCTTCTCTTTACTTTTTCATTTGGTTTAAACTTTATAATTTCTCGTTTGGATACTCAATTGGACTTATCAGCGGGGAAAAAATTTAGTTTATCCAGAGAGAGTATGGCTCTGTTGAATCGGATGGAACAACCTGTCGATATTGTCATTACCATTCCCGAAAACTCTCGGATGCCTAAAATTATGCAAAGGTTTATGCACGACCTTGAACTGTTGCTGGACGCATTTGAAAGAGCCGATACTCCATATCCGATAAGAGTTCATCGTGTGGATGTTTATGCTCCCCGTAAAAATAAGGACATTCTAGATAAATACAAAATCTCAAAACCGAATCTTCTGATCGCAGCTGCCCAAAAAAATGGGAACCGTATTCTTTTTCGCTATAAAGAAGAGAATGGAGTCAATCCATATAATTCTAGTCAGGCATTCAGATCTGCTGAGTCTCTTGCAAGGCAAGCGATATGGGAGGCGGGATTTTATTCTGATTGGAAAGAAGTTAAAAATGGCATTTTAGAACCTGGCAAGTTTAGAGGAGAAGAAACTCTGTTAAAATCCATTCTCGAACTAGCAATCCCTTCCAAAAATCGTAAAGTGATTTACTTTACCCGTGGTCATGGGGAAGCGAGCCCAGAAGACTTGGATCCCCGTCTTGGCAATTCAGTCCTCAGAGGCTTAATCGAAGATAGAAATATTGGTGTATCGACTTTAGATTTAGGAACTATTGAAAGAATGCCTGATGATTCAATTGCTTTAATTATATCAGGACCGAAATCCTTTTTTCAGGACAAAGAAATTGCTATGATTAGAAACTTTATAAACCAGGATAAGGGCTGTTTACTCGTTGCCCTTGATCCAGTTGAAGAAATTGCCCTGACGGATCGCCCCGCCTTTGGGTTAAGGCCATTACTGAAAGAGTGGGGACTTCGCTGTCATGATATGCTTATTTATGACCCCAAAAGAGAAAACTTTGATTTATTTTCTGGATCTTATTTTTTGAGAACTTATCAAAGAGAAACTCCCCACCCATTGGTCAAAAACTTGATGAACGAGGGGTTTTCAATTTTAGCTGACAGATGTAGACCAGTTGAAATTGACCCTAGTTTGGACTCTGCCTTCATTAATCATGAGCTGATTTTTTCCTCCCGAGAATCTTGGGCACTTTCCAGTTGGACCGAGAGAAATATCCCCCCCGAAAAAAACCCCCTATTAGATCTTGCAGGCCCAGTACCTGTAGTCTCCTTGTCCGTCCCCAATCCATCTAAGGCTGCTCAAACAGGTCTTGCCTCTGCCGGCAAAATGATTGTGCTAGGATCGTCATCAATATTGTCCAACGAAAAACTGAGATCTGGTGCCGGCAACCAAGCACTTGCAAGAAACATCATATATTGGATGGATCAAAATGATGGCATGCTTGATGTACCTCCAAGGATTCTTCAATCATACAGTATTACGATGTCAGATGAGCAATTTGATCTGGTTTTTTACTATTTTGCTAGCATACCAGCTGTGGTTTTATTTTTGGGAGTTTTTGTTAGTTGGCTAAGAAAAGAATTGTAGCATAATGTTTAAAAATCGCACATTCCTGCTGCTATCTGCAAACCTCTTACTGGCAATATGGATTTTTATTTATTTTCAAGATGAAGGCGGCACAGATGAAAACATAAATTCCACATTTGCTGAAATGATCTCCAGGATGCATGAAATCGAGCTTTTGCAACCTCTGAACGAACAGACGATCATCCTGAAAAAAAATCAAATGAATTGGCAAATTACCCAGCCAATTTCATGGCCTGCAGAACCGATCTCCATCGCAAACCTGATTTCGAAGCTTTCACATTTAAACCTAACTCTAATAAGCACTTTTAGCGAGTTGGATGTAAAGGGTGAATTACCTCAAGATTATGGATTTGATGAGAATTCCTCATCTATTTGCCTGCTTGGTAATAATTCATCGCTAAAACTCACCATAGGTGACGCAACTCGTGACCAAACTGGTCGCTATTTGCTGGTTGAAGATGGGGGCAATAAATCAATTTGGCTTGGTCCTCGTCAAATTGATCAACTGGCAAACCGCCCAGTCAATGAATGGGCTAAATTGACATTTTTAGATATACCTCTTTTCGCAATTGACAGCTTTCAAGTAACTGAAATTAAAAACGACGAAGGAAATATCACTACATCCCTTCAAAAGCAGAAGGAAGACTGGTATTTTTCCTTACCATCAGGTCTGCAGGCCGATGAAGGAGAGGTAAATTCTTTCCTCCATAAATTAGTATCTTACAAACTAATTGGCTTTGCTGAAAATAGTTTAGAAAATGAGCTTCAAGAAGTTTTGCACCTTACTGTAGAGGCAATGGGGGAAAGATACAGTTTCTCTTTTAATCGTACATTACAGGGAGAAACACCCAAGATAATTGTGAGATCAACCAACCACCAACAAATTTTTTATGTACAGGAAGAGTTCTTAGAGAATTTTAATCATTTATCTCTTAAGCTAAGAGAGAAGCGTCTGTTTTCTCTGGAATTAGATAGTTTAAATCGCATCAAGATAATGGAAAACAATCGCTCTCTCACTCTAAGAAAGAACGATGAGAATGATTGGATTGGTCTGGAAGATAATGGCACAAATACATTTTCTTTCCAATCGGATATGGGAGTTGTTCGGGATTTTACTCACAATCTTAATGCGGTTGAAGTCACTACCATCACGGAAATGAATCCAAATTCAATTAGTGTGGAGCAACAGGGGTTTGATCGACCCCAGTTTCAACTTGAAATTGAGGAAAATAATAGTATCCGAAACACAATTTTGATATCTAGGTCTAATTCAGAGACTTCCCTATGGAGCACTTATGTAACTGAACAATCATTGATTTGCTTGGTTAATACCCAGTGGGACAAATTGCTATCCGTAGAAGCAATCGATTACAGGGATCGTAGTCTTTTACCGACTCATTTTTCATCAGATCAAATCGTATTAAAATCGCTGAGCGAAAATAAAGAGATTTTTAACTTTACCTATGATTCTTCAGGTGAAGACTACGAGAAACTCCTCGGATTCAAAGCCGAATATTTTGTTGATCTTTCCTTTAATGAGGAAGGTACTTGGGTGGATGGCGACTGGTTGCCCTGGATTTATTCTGTAAGTTTTGAATCAATTAATTCCAACGGAGAGAACCCAATCATTTTTAAACTATCTGACCGTATTGGAGGAACCAAATGGTATGCTGGTTCAGAGGAACTTGGATTAGTCTGCAACTTGCCTATCTCTATAATTGATGTGCTGGCGAAACGGGCCATATCAGACAGAACTGTGCCTTAACATGTCTGCTTCTCAATGAAGCCTGTAAGTACTTACTTATCCCTGTATCCTTCAAGAAATAAGGTTCGGTTATTTCTTTTCATGTGCTTGCTCGCCCAAGTTTTTTACATTTCCTTAGGGACGTTAAAATTTTCTCTTCCTTCAAGAATCTCTGAGATTTCCATAAATTCATTTCTTCCCGAAAATTTTGAAGTATCTATTGGTCAACCCTATATTCGCGGCATTTCAAGAATTGGATGTAAAACCTTAGTAGTTCGAAGTAATGAAATGGTTGTTTTAGAATTCAACGATCTTTCCCTTCCCATTAAGCCTACTTGGCCATTAGATAATTATTTGTCTTTTTTTAGTGGATTGAATTTCTCAAAAGTAAAAGTTCTACCAGATAAAACAGAAGTGGGAAATTTTGAAATTCTTGATTTTTCATTAAAAAATTATCACATGGATCACCCCTCATTTTTGCATGCAATTATTAAGAGTGGTAACGTCCAGGCAGACCTAAATCTTGAATTTCAGAACATTAACAAGATATTTGAGAATATCTTAAGTGCCCCCAAAAGCTCTACTCCTAATTATGAAAGTTTTTTTAATTCATTAGTTTCTGCAAAAAATGAGATCAGTTTATGGACAACCTCCCTGCCACCTCTCAGTACCGAATTCCAAGGTGTAGTAAATAGCACTAATGGAAGAGTTTTTATCTCTCAAAATTATAGAAATGACAAAGCAGACCCGGACATTAAGAATTTTTTATCTGAATTAAATTGGCAAGTAAACTTGGCAAATGTCCCTTTGATTAATTTTAGTTTTCAAACAAAAGCAGAAAAATTAGTTCTTAATACTTTGGGGATTGGACTAGATTTCTCCTTTCCTTTTGTTCAAGGGAAAGGAACTGTTGATTTAGAAAAATTTGATCTTCGTTCTACTCATACTAATTTCACTTTTCAAAAACTTACTGCATCTGGCAAAGTTTCAGGGAATTTACATCCAATTAGCTTATCAATCTCAAAAGAATTTAACATTTGGAGGGCTTATTTATTTGCAGATACTGAACATTCAGATGTTTCTCTGACTGTTATAAAAGATGACAGTGAATGGAATGTGGATGGGTTTATTGAATTGATCCCAAACCATTATAATTTTCGAGCACAATTGCCCCAAGGAGAATTAAAAATACTAGATGGTGAACGGTTGTATGTTAAGGCCTTCGAAAACCTGACCCCCATAACAAAAAAATCAAAAGTTCAATTCTCTCTTAATGCCAGCAAGTTTTCGGTTCTTCAAACACCGCCTGGTGATTTCTATTTCACCGGTGAAATGCTATCGGATCTATCGATTTTTATCAATCATGCCTATGGAAAACTAGGTAGAAGTGAAGTCTCTGGATCATATCACCAATATTGGCACCCTCTAAATTACCGCTTTCTGATCAATGGCACCTGCCATCCTCCTGACATTAGCAACTGGTTAGGAGTTTGGTGGCCTCCGCTCTGGGAGGATTTTTCATTTGGAAATGAGATTCCTTGGGGCAATTTTTCCATTGAGGGAATATGGGCAGGGCCCGCTGGTAATTCCGTAACCATTGGTCAGGTTAAAACAAAAGATTTAATTTTTAGAAATTTCCCCCTTATCAGTTCGCAAATAAAGGTAGCAGTTAATGGTCAATCTACGGATTTACTTGGAGAAAAGATCAAACACCATTTTGGCACCCTCGATGGTAGTTTGTCGTTCCCAAGGACATCCGAAAAAAGCGATACCCTTTTTTCTTTTTCACTCAAGGGGGATCTCCCCATAAACGAAGCAAATGAAGTATTTGGGGAAAGAGTTCAAGAGGTGTTAAGTGAATTCAATGCCGCTTCAATTTATTGTGAAGCCAAGGGAGAAATTATGAAAGATACGGCATCTGGAATTCTCGAGGGAAATAAGAGTTGGTACGAGTTGGATGTCTCCACAGCTGAACCATTTTCTTATTCTGGAATAAACATTGATTACGCCCGTGGGAAAATCTTTAGTTCTGAGGGCCTCATCAAAGCAAATTTTGATGAATTTGGCATGGCTTCAGGCCAAGGAAAGCTAAATTTTTATGAGACATCTACTCAATCCAACCAGATCTCATTTTCCATGGATCTTAAAAATGCGGAAAGTAATGAATTGTTTAACAATTTATCTAAATCTTCTCCTTTGGGAAACATTACCCCATCCCAAGATTCAAGTTCTTTAAATGATCAGAATGATGAAAACAAAGAGATTCGTGGCAAAGTTGACCTTTCTATCTTTGCAGAAGGTCCGTCTTCTGACATAAAGTTTTATGAAGGTACTGGAAATATTCATTTTTATGATGTCGATATTGGATCTATCCATTTTCTTGGTGGTATCAGAGAGCGGCTAGGGTCTTTTAATTTCCCCCTACCTTCAGACGCTCTTTATTTTTCAAACCTGGAAGCCCCTTTTGCTCTCGAACAGGATCGTTTGATTTTTGATCAAGCGATCCTTTCTGGCCCGGTGTCCAGAATTGAAGCAAAGGGAGAAGTTAATTGGGTAAAGCAAGAGGTAGATCTTATGGCTGATTTCAAGTTGGCTGGAAATCTAGGTATTCCTGTATTGAAGCAAATTATAAATTGGGCGGATCCTTTATCGAAACTCAGCAAACTGAAAATTCAAGGAAATTGGGATAATCCTGAATGGTCTATTCATTTAGGTACAAACCTTCTGAAGCCTTAGAAAATTTGTTTTTTAGAAAAATCATTCAAATCAAACATTGCATGAAAATGTAAAACAGGTTTGATAGTAGTAATGTTAATCTTCAAACAGGGAGGACCATAGATTGGACTTAAGCGAACTTAAAGGAATTGTATCCATAATGCAGAAATCAGATCTCACTGAACTGGAGATCGAGCTAAAAGACTTGAAATTAAGAATGGCCCGCCCAGGCTCCGGAGCAGCACCCGCAAGAGAAGTTGTTTTGCATTCTCCGCCCATGACCTCAGCTCCGCCTGCCGTACAAGCTGAGACTCCCAAAGCTTCTGCACAAGAAGATGATAATTCGAAATTATTTACTTCTCCGATGGTTGGGACTTTTTACCGTCGTCCATCCCCTGAAGACCCTGAATTTGTTAAAGTCGGACAGAAAGTGAAAAAAGGAGACACCCTTTGTATCATTGAAGCAATGAAAGTGATGAACGAAATTCAATCAGATTTCTCAGGTGAAATAATCGAGACTTTGATCGAAGATGGTGTAAGCGTTGAGTTTGGCCAACCCTTATTCAAGTTTCGTCCTGCATAGCCCAAATGATTCGTAAAATCCTCATCGCAAACAGGGGAGAAATTGCTCTTAGAATTGTCCGGGCATGCCGTGAGCTTGGCATTCAAACCCTTGCCGTATACTCGGAGGCAGACGAACAGTCACTACATGTCCAATTGGCCGATGAAGCAATCTGTATCGGTCCTGCACCAGGTGCCGAAAGTTATCTCCGTGCTGACCGAATTCTAAGTGCTGCTGAAATAGCCGATGTGGATGCAATTCACCCTGGTTACGGATTTTTATCTGAAAATGCTGAATTTGCTGAGCAATGTGCATCCTGTAATATCAACTTCATTGGTCCAAAACCTGAAACAATTGGTAAAATGGGCGACAAAGCCATGGCTCGTGAGACTGTTAGCAAGGCTGGAGTTCCCATTATTCCTGGAAGTGATGGTCCCATTGAGAATGAAAAAGATGCCATCAAAATTGCCCAGAAGATTGGCTTTCCCGTTATAATTAAAGCTGTTGCTGGTGGAGGTGGCCGAGGGATGAGGATTGCCCACAACGCAGTAAGCTTTGCCAAGGAATTTCAATCTGCCCGCCTCGAGGCGACCAAAGCATTTGGTAACGGTGCTCTCTATGTTGAGAAATACTTGGAGAACCCTAGACATATAGAATTTCAAGTGTTAGCAGATAAACACGGAAATGTAATACATCTGGGAGAAAGAGATTGTTCAGTACAAAGAAGGCATCAAAAGGTTATTGAGGAAGCACCCTCCCCTTTTCTTGATAAAAACTTAAGGGCACGCATGGGTAAAGCGGCCATAAAGGCAACCCAGGCGGCTGATTATGTTAATGCTGGAACGATCGAGTTTCTAGTGGATTCAACGGGCAATTTCTACTTTATTGAAATGAACACGCGAATTCAGGTTGAGCATGCGGTGACTGAAGAGGTTACAGGCATTGATCTGATTAAAGAACAAATAAACATTGCATCGGGTAACCGACTTAGCATTTCACAAAAGGAAGTTTCGTTTAACAAACATGCTATCGAATGCCGTATTTGTGCTGAAAATCCTGCAAATGGGTTCGCGCCCTCTCCTGGCACTATTGGACTGTATTATGCACCCGGGGGTCATGGCGTTCGAGTAGACTCCCATGCTTATGGTGGCTATACGGTGTCTCCCTACTATGACAGTATGATCGCCAAGCTTATCACTTATGGAAGCACCCGTAAAATTGCGTTGGACAGGATGTACAGGGCATTAAGCGAGTACTTGATACGCGGTATCGATACGAATATAGAATTCCTTAAAGCCATTGTGCTTGATCCGGGCTTTCGCCAAGGCGAAGCTACCACATCTTATGTGGCAGAGTTTCTGTCCAGAGCCCCCAAAGATGTTTTTAAGAAAACTCACTAGGAGAGTGTAAATATGACCAAAAAGAAAATTAATCCCGAACCTGATGAAAGTATTCCTACCTTCTCTGAAGAGAGTGGTACGCTGGGAACTATACGAATTAACCACAGCGTAGTTGCTGGAATAGTTCGACTTGCAACTCAATCTGTCAAAGGCGTTATAAATGTAGGCGGGGCGGGAGTAGTTGAAGGACTTACAGATTTCTTTTCCAAAAAAGAGTCAGAACGCGGGGTTTCAGTAAGTGAAAATGATGACGGGACCTACAAAATTGAGGTACGTGTAGTCTTACGATTCGGGGTAGACCTTGCTAAAACAGGGGGGCTAATTCAGGAAGCCATTCGTGATCAGATTCTTGCGATGACAGGTAACCATGCTTCCGTAATCGATGTGGTCATTGACGACATTAAACAGGAGTCCCTTGACCAAGATGACGAGGATGATACTTGGTCTAGTCAGGATACTGATTAAGTTTTCTTATGTTTGCTGATTTTCAAGACTATCTCAGTCTTGACCCCCAAGAGGCTCTAACCGCCCCATTATTCTATTATTCCTTACTTATAATATTTTTACTGGGTTTATCTTGGTGGGTCATCAAGCGAACCAAGACAGAACTGGTAACGGTTTTTTCTGACGACGACGGTACAGTACATATTACTCCTCAGGCATTAAGAGAACTCGTCCGTAAGACTTGTGCAAATATTCCAGGAGTACACCTGCCCACCACCAAAATTTCCCAAAGATCGAAGCTCATTAGGTTACAGGTAAAACTTCGAGTAGACCCCCATTGCAAAGTTAAAGAAGTTAGGTCTCAATTGAAGGTTACTCTGGAAGAAGTTATGATTGAAAATCTAAATTTCGCCAACTTCAGTGGGATTGATATAATCATAAAAGGTTTCCAGGACACAAAATAGTTACTAGATTCGTACCAAGTACAAAATTGTCAGGCTAAGCGACAGGTCTTTTCAGGGGCGGTTTCCCTAGAACAAGAGGTATTTTAGTATTGCGAAGTAATGCATGCCAACCTTGATCATCAGAACTTTGTATACCCTTGTTTTGGATGAGCCCAGTGCCCATTGGCTTTTGATGTAAAGGTGAGAAACCTCCGGATAGAACTTTTCCGACTACCTCATCATCAGGACCAAGAATTTGACATCCCTCCCGGGGAATTCTCCGGTCGTTAGCAAGGTAATAAAATATTCGCTTGATTGGTTGGTTTTCTTTTTCATTTAAGAGAGCAGAACGCCCGCAAAACCTTAGTTTATGCCAGCCAATTGCCCAAGATAATCCCGCCTGGACTGGAGAAATCTCGGGGCAAAGTTCATGTCCATAAAGAGGAAACCCAGCTTCCAGTCTCAGGCTATCACGGGCTGCCAGACCAACCCATTGGACACTTAATCTTGCCAAGGCATTTGCCCAATTGCCTACTTCGTTAACGGGACAATAGATCTCAAAACCATCTTCCCCGGTGTAACCAGTCCTAGCTATAATCGAGTGAAAACCCATCCAGCTACCTTCAATAAAATGCATTTTGGATAGCTGTGAGAGATTTTCATTAATAGTTTTAGATAAAGTAGCTTCTGCCTGTGGTCCCTGAAGTGCAAGTTGTCCCCAAAAAGATGATAGGTTTTTTAATTCGCAATCAAATCCTGAAGCACGGTTAGACAAAACTTTAAAATCCTCGGATGTATTGGACGCATTTACGCAAAGAAGAAACTTGTTTTGCTCCCTTCGATAAACGATTAAGTCATCCAAAGTACCCCCATCTTCATTACATAAAATAGAATACTGAGCCTGCCCGATGCCACACTTCTTTAAATCATTAGTTAATGCAAAATTAAGAAAATCTTCTGCTTCTGCTCCAGCCACCTCGATTTCTCCCATGTGAGATACATCGAATAATCCAACAGAGTTGCGAACAAGAAGGTGTTCACTCAAAGAGCTTCCATATGAAACAGGCATATTCCAACCCGCAAAGGGAGTAAATTTAGCTCCCTGTGAAAGGTGATGCTCATGGAGCGTGAGTTTTTTTAGTTCAGACATTTTCAGAGCTTGCCAAAGTTGGTGGATAAGTTGTTTGTAATAAAGAGATGAGCCATTGCTCTGTCAAAGTACAAGATTTCCTGTTTAATGGTTAGCCAGTTAGTTATCGCCGTTGTTTTAACTATTGGTGTATCTGCTTTGTGCTCGATGCTCGAAGCGATGGTTTTAAGCGTAACCACTGCAGAAATAGAAAATTTTAAAAAACTTTCTCCTAAAAGAGGAAAGCTTTTCGAAAAGTACAGAAATGAAATTGATGAAACAAGCTCAGCCATTCTCAGCTTAAACACTATCGCGAACACCCTGGGAGCTACCTTGGCGGGAGGATTGGCCGAAAAGGCATTGGGTGATGGTAGTAACTCCATTCTCATTTTTGCGGGAGGAATGACTTTGGGGATCTTGTTCTTTTCTGAAATTCTACCCAAAAACCTCACAGTCATATATCGTTCCGACATGATTGGCTTTCTGGTTCCTCCCCTTGTGCTAGTCCGTTTCTTAATGTCTCCGGTTTCTAAAATTTGTAAATTTACAATGAGGGCAGTGGTCCCAACCAAAGAAAAATCAAACGAGGAGGATGAAGAAGAGATAATTTTGCTTGCCCGAAAAGGTGCAAAAGAAGGGACCCTTTCTTCGGACGAAAGTGATTGGGTCACCAACGCCCTAAGGCTTGATGGGGTTAAAGTTCGTGAAATCATGACTCCAAGAACGGTGATGTTGGCATTGGATGAAAACCTAACAGTTGAAAAAGTATTTCAAACTTACCCCAATGTCCCCTTTGCACGGATACCTGTTTATTCCGATAACATTGATCACATTACAGGGGTTGTCCGAAGAAGAGACCTGCACAACGCCATGGTGGAAGATAAATCTAAAATTATTCTTAAAGACCTGGCTTTACACCCGTTGTTTGTCCCTGAAAATGTGAGTGCGGACAAAGCACTCCTTCTTTTGCTTGCCGAACATTCCCAATTATCTATTGCGGTGGACGAATTTGGTTCCGTTGCGGGGGTGCTGGCAATGGAAGATATTATCGAGAGTATTTTGGGGCAGGAGATTTTCGAACACGACGATCTTGCTGTAGATATGCGTGAATTGGCCAAGAGGAGACACGATGTACAATCTGCAAAGTCCTCAACCAAACCACTCGACGCGTCCCATTAATCCATGGAAATTCTATCTTCGACATGGGTACACAACCTCAGCCCTTTTCTTTGGAAATTTCCCGAATCCTGGGGCGACTGGGGCCCCGGAGGAATAAGGTGGTATGGACTCTCTTATTTGGCTGGTTTTGTGGCAGCTTATTACTTGTTATATTTGGCTTACATAAAAAAAAGGAGTCCCTACGATAAGGAACATATCCTAAACCTCATGACCTTTCAGATCCTGGGAGTTTTGCTGGGAGGTAGAATTGGGTTCGCCTTGCTTTACCGAACTGAAGAACTTTTCCAGGATCCACTTATGCTTTTTTATGTCTGGCAGGGAGGTATGGCGAGCCATGGTGGTTTTATTGGAGTCATACTGGTTACTTTTTGGTATACTCGGAAATCACACCAATCTTTTTGGCCAGTTGCAGATCTGATCGCAACTATTGTACCTCCGGGGCTTTTGTTTGGAAGGGTGGCGAATTTTATAAATGGAGAATTATGGGGAAAGGCAACGACTGTACCTTGGGGAGTATTATTTCCCAAAGCTCCTGATTTCGCTCAGGGAATTGCGAGGCATCCATCCCAACTATATGCAGCTTTCCTCGAGGGGTTTCTTGTTTTCGTATTCATTCAATTTAGGTTTTGGAAATCAAATGTATGCCAAACCTCTCCGGGAAGGTTAGGAGGAGAGTTCCTGATTGCTTATGCCATAGCCAGAATATTGGGGGAATTTTTTCGGGAACCAGATGCCTCTTTAATTATGGGAATTTCACGCGGACAATTTTATTCTATCTTCCTTCTCTTGGGTGGATTTTTCGTAATTTTTATTGCAGAAAAAAGGCGATCTCTATCCAGCTGATTGAATTTTTTGCATCAGGTTTTTCCCAACATAGTGACTTTGTGAATGGTTTGGCTTTGACAGTTAATCGAAATAAGAAACAAATCATATCTTTCTCTTCTAAATAATGATCAGCAATCTCTTCGGCTTTCTATCTAATGATATTGGAATTGATCTTGGCACGGCCAATACCTTGGTATTCGTAAAAGATAGAGGAATTGTACTACGTGAACCAAGCGTGGTAGCTCGTTACAAAACCAGCAAGAAAGTCTGTGCTGTGGGCTCGGAAGCCAAAAGAATGCTTGGCCGGACTCCAGGAACCATTGAAGCACTTCGTCCCATGAAAGACGGAGTTATAGCTGACTTCGAGATATCAGAGGCCATGCTCCGATACTTTATTGAGAAAGTCGATAAGAGGAAATTAGTTCCCCCCCGTGTGGTTATTGCAGTCCCTTCTGGAATTACCGCTGTGGAAAAGCGGGCGGTCAAAGACTCAGCAATACGAGCGGGTGCAAGGGAGGTATTGCTGCTGGGTGAGCCTATGGCTGCATCGATTGGTGCAGGTCTTCCGATTCATGATGAATACGCTAATATGATTGTTGATATTGGCGGAGGCACAACTGAAGTTGCAATAATTTCAATTTCTGGTGTCTCGTTTCAAAGAAGCATACGGGTTGGGGGTGACGAGCTTGACGAAGCAATTGTAGCTTACATGAAACGCGCTTATGGATTGTTGATTGGGGAAAGGACCGCAGAGGAAATCAAATTTTCTATCGGTTCTGCCTCTCCTTTAGACTCCGGTGAGTTAAGTATGGATGTTCGGGGAAGAGATTCTACTGCAGGATTGCCTAAGACTATTCACATCACCTCTCAGGAGATAAGGGAGGAAGCATTGAAGGAAGTTGTTCAGCAGATCGTAGATCTTGTCAAAAATGCCCTAGACCGATGCCAACCCGAACACTCGGCAGACTTAATTGATCGGGGAATCGTGCTGGCAGGGGGCGGTGCTTTGATCCGCGGATTGGATCAAGTAATTAGCGATGCAACTGGACTAACTGTGATTCAAGCTGAAGATCCTTTAAGTTGCGTGGCGAATGGGACTGGAGAGTTTCTTAACTTGCTAGATTCTCTGAGCCGCGAACAAATCGATCGATTGGTCACCCAATAATTTTTCCTTTTGGCCGCTCCGCAGGACAGGCCCAAATTCGGACCCTTTCTGGCTTTAGGGTTATTCTTTTTGGTCTTTATTACCATGCCCTCCGCTTGGAAGGCATTAATTCAATCGACATTCGAAGAGTTTGAGGCACCCGCGTGGGAAATCACCTCAAGAATTAAAGACCTAACCGATTATTGGGGACATCGCTCGGATTCAAAAAAAACGCTCATAGCAAAGAACCGAGACCTTTCCAGGATTAGGGCAGATTGGAATCTTCAGGAAAACCTTCTTGAAAAATGGGAAAATGAACTTGTAAAGCTTAACACCATACAATCCGAGTTAGAAGCCTTGGAACAAAAAATTGGCCTGGATGCTGAGATTGCTTATCGACCTGTAATTGCCCGAGTGACCCATCGCCACCTGAGCTCGTGGTGGCAAGAGTTATCTCTTCGGAAAGGAACTAAACAAAAACTTTCTCCGGGTTTAGGCGTAATTCACTCAGACGGTATTGTCGGGCGTGTCCATCAAGCAGGTTTAAATTCATCTGGGGTTGAACTTGCCACAAATCCAAGTTTCCGAATTGTTGCGCATTTTAAAGGAGATGACAGACCTGTTACTTTTCAGGGTTCGGGGATTTTATTAGGTGGGCGACCTATGGGCGTGGTCCTCGATGTGCCCCATGATATTCAAATACCTAATAACAGTAGACTGCTTCTGGAAACCTCAGCACTTGGTGGGACCTTTCCTGGAGGTTTGCCAATTGGTATGGTCAACTTCCTTGAGGATAGTGGCGACGGTTTGTTCAAGACTGGCAAAGTTTATTTATCCCAAAATCTAGGCAAAGTTTCTGAGGTCACCGTACTTGTACCCGAAGAAGGCAGGTAAGTGGACAGATGAATAAATCTAACCTTTATCTGCTTTTACTAACAGGCTCTAACTTTTTTGTGATATGGTGTGTTGCCCTGCTAAATTCTGTGTTTAATCCATGGGGCATTTTTGTCTATCTGCCCGGTTTACTTATTATTCCTCAATATCAATTGCTGGATTCTTATCGTGGCGTGGTATCTTTGCTTTTAAGCGGTTTTATTTGGGATCATTTTTTAAATCATAGTCTTGGGTTTCATGCTTTCTTCTTTGGATTAATCTTTCTTGTTTCCAAGGAATTCATTCGTTCGGGTAAACAAAATCCTAAATTTATAATCCTTTATCAACAGACCACTAATTTTATCCTAGCGGTCCTGTGGTTTCTTTTATGTGGATTGGACAACCCTGAAAATGGGAACTGGTATTTAAGCAGGTTTATGAGCGATATTCTTATTTCTGCCTTACTTCTTATTCCTATTTCGTATTGGTATATTAAGTTTTGCAACGAACTTGTCTATCGTTTCGAACCTTCATTACGTCGAATCATCACTCCCTCAAAATGAAATTTTTTGAGAAATACTTTCCTGAAGCCAGAAGGTTCAGGATATTTGCCTGGATTTATCTTATGCTGTTCATGAGTCTACTGAGCGTTCTTTTCTTTAGACAGGTGGTCGAGCAAGATGAATATGCAGAAAAAGAAAGGAAACAAGGACAGCGAAGAATTGTAAGACCCGGAGCGAGGGGAGATGTTTTTGACCGGCATAACCATCTACTCATCGGAAACCGTGCACATTATTCCGCAAACCTACATCTTGAACTTCTTGCTCAAGAAATATGGGCAGAAAAAATTAACATAAGGAGAATCTCCTATGCGATGAGGGATCAATTGAGCCAATTTAATAAGATAAGCTTGGAAAAACTCCTGACCCTTTGTTTTCAGCAAGACCATGTAATCAAAAGAAAGATTAAAATTTCTGGGAAAGTATCACCCTCATCAAAACGGGCACAATTGTGGATTGATAACAAACCTATCCATACCAGCAGAAAGGGAAACTTGTGGAGTGCTGAGATCTCTAAATCTAATTTAGTTAATTCTTATTCTTCATTAGTTCGCTTTGAAGGAGCAGAAAAAGAAATTATTGTTAATGTTGCTGGACTTTTTGCATTAAATTTCGGCCTCGACCTTAACGGTGTCCCCGTTCCTAAAACCAGCATTATTGAGAAAGACCTCAACTGGTATGACCGTATCTTTAATCATTCAGGGACAGATTATTTAAAGTTTTCGGCTAGTGGATTTTCGCACTCCTGGGAAGCAAGATATACAGTCGTTCAGAATTATTTAGCCAAAGTAAATAAGCTCACGGGACGAAATAGTGAGATAAGTTTGAGCGAATTACAAAAGCATTGGAGGAGTAAGTTGGTCTTACCACTTGAAATTTGCGGAGACTTAACCAATGAAGAATATGCTCTATTAATTGAGAAATTGCCTCCAGACTCTCCCATTCAAGTACAAGCCAAAGCTGTTAGGCATTACCCTCATAACTACTTAGCATCTCATGTTTTGGGCTATGTTGGCAGCGGTTATGAAGCCAATCCTGAAACTCAATCGGGGTCAGACTTAGCCACTTTTGAATTACAGGGCAGAACTGGCAAAGCGGGCATTGAAAGAACTTTTGATGATCAACTGCGCGGAAAAGACGGGGTTGATATTTGGCTGGTCAATCCAATGGGCTCAAGGTTTGAGAGGGTGGAAAGACAGCCCTCCGAGAAAGGAAAATCCATTCAGCTAACCCTGGACCTTCAACTCCAGAAGATTGCTGAAGATTCGATTGATCGAATGGTTTATAAAGTTGCGGAGCAAAGAATATTACCCGATCAAGACTGGGCAAAAACGCTAGAAAGAAGAACAGCGCGTGCCTTAATTGGAACCAACGAAACAGAGGTCAGGGCCGAATTGTTATTATCCGCATTTAAAGATGCCCCCTTTCCCTTAACTGGACAGCAAGCCTCAACTGTCGCAGGCTTTAAAGGTACAGAGGTGGATGCAAATCGACTGCTCAGGCACTTATATGCACAGGGCGTATTACAACGGGGCGAAAACAAACCGAACGCCTTTACCCTTGCCCCTCCTCCCCCTCCTCCAGGCGCCGCGGTCTTAATAGATCTGGAATCTTTTGAGATTCTAGCTTTAGCCAGTAAACCAAATTATGATCTGAGCAGTTTGACTCCCTTCATTTCTCAGGCTGCATACGACGAAATCCAGAGACGGGAAGCTTGGTTGCCTAGGGCTTGGCACCCAGGCTATGCACCTGCTTCCCCATTTAAATTAGTCACTGCCCTTGCAGGCTTACGTACTGACACACTGGACCCCAAAGAAAAGCTGCTTTGTGAAGGCATTTACCGGGGGATGAAATGCCATGTTCATCCGGGACAGCATGGTGAACTAGATCTCCATCAATCAATTGCCCAAAGCTGTAATGTCTACTTTTTTCGCTGTGCTGAGAAAATGGGTCATGAACAACTGATCTCCGAGGCAAGGAGGGTGGGCATGGATCAAAAGCCTTCTTTAACCCTCCCTTCCCTGCGGGATAGCCCAATTGTACCAGACCCAATATGGAAGAAAAATAATCTTGGTGTTAAATGGACGATGGAAGACACTTTCAATATTTCCATTGGGCAGGGTGGCTTAAGACAAAGCCCTCTGCAAATGGCATGCTTTATTTCCAAGTTAGCAACGAATTTAAAATCCTTTGATCCGATCCTTACCCTAAACAATAAAAAGAGCCCAAAGTATTCAGACCGCCTTATCGATGAATCAGATCGCCAGGCTATCCTAGAGGGTATGGTATTAGCAACTCAGGAGGGCACAGCCAGACGGTGCCAGATTGATGGTATATCTATTGCTGGAAAAACTGGCACTGGTCAGTGGCGTAATCATAACATGAAATTAAACTTGGCCTGGTTTGTTGGTTTTGCTCCCGCCCATTCTCCCAAAGTTGCAGTTTCGGTTTTAATTGAAGGAGTCATTCCCCAAGATCAGGTGCAGGGAGGTCTTACCGCGACTCCGATTGCTCGTGATCTTCTAGCTGCTTACTTTGCCAAATACCCCCCTCCTGTCTCTAAACTTGAATAATATTCTATCTCACTCTTCATCACTTGATAAACCCATGGTTGCGACAAATTCAACAATGCTGGAAATCGGCACAAAAGCTCCTGCTTTTACTTTGCCTAATCCCAGAAATAACTCTCCTTTTCGATTCAGTCACGAGACCTTGCACAAAGGGTGCTTGATTGCATTCATTTGCAATCACTGTCCTTATGTAATCCACATACTTGATTCGCTGACTGATCTGTGTAACCAATGGCAGGAAAAAGAACTGCAAATTATTTTTATATCGTCCAATGATGTAGATAATTATCCAGCTGACTCCCCAGATCTTATGAAAGAATTAGCGGAAGAAAAAGGCTTTGATTTTCCTTATCTTTATGATGAGGATCAAAGAGTTGCTCATGCATATCGTGCTGCATGCACACCTGATTTTTTTCTTTTTGATGTAAATTATTTACTCTATTACCGCGGACAGTTTGATGAATCTCGCCCCGGCAATTCGATCGAGCCAAACGGGGACGATTTAGCAAATGCGGTCAACAGGCTAATTTCTGGAAAATCTGCCCCCAGCACCCAGAAGCCCAGCCTCGGTTGCAATTTGAAATGGAAAAAAGGAAATGAGCCTTACTATTTTGTCCCTAAAGAATAATTTTGCACCTTTTCGAATGATCTAAGCAGCTAACTTTATTTTGTGGTCATCACATAAACCCCGTCCCATTCATCGCCTGGAGGATTTTCTTTCATAACCTTGCAGCGATCAATTAAAATCATCGATGGGTTGTCTTTTACTCCGGGGGTAACTCCAGGTTTGTTGGGTTCCATTTCTTTTGCTTTTTCAAAAAGACTTAAAGCCCCATCCCAGTCTTGTAATAAGTATTTATCAATTCCCTGGCGGAAACAATCCAAGCAATCCTGCGTCTCCTGGGAAAGTTCATTCATAAATCCGGTTGGTTCGAACATGGCTACGGGCTGTGATCTTCCCTTAACCACTATCCTATCCAAATATCTGAATGCAATGTCGTCCCGGGTTTTCTCCGATGCAAGCTTGGTTTCTTCGGTCACCATGATGTAGGCTCCATATGCCTTTGCACCACTTTCACAACGGGCAGCCAGGTTGACCATATCGCCCATCATGGTGTAGTTAAAACGGTCCAAAGCGCCCATATTACCAACCGTTGCCGTTCCCGTATTGCACCCAATTCTGGTTTGCATTTGAGTGACCAAACTGTGGCACTTACCCCACTTTTCTACTTCAGGTACCCATTTTTTCCTTAGCTCTATCTGCTTTTGTTGCATAAGAATTGCAGTTCTGACCGCTTGGTAAGCATGGTCATCCATAGGAATGGGTGCTCCATACATGGCCACAATCGCGTCTCCAATATACTTATCCAAAGTTCCACGCTCTTCCTGCAGAATATTGGTCATAGCGGTTAAATATTCGTTCATCAAATCGACCAACCCAGTCGGAGTTAATAGCTCAGAAAAACTGGAGAAGGCCTGAACATCGCTAAAGAAGGCGGTGATTGCAGTTTCCTCACCTCCAAGGGAAGGTTCCTGACCCGATGCAACCATTTGCTCGACCAAATCGGACGACACATAACTCCCAAACATGCCTTTCAATCTCCCCTTTGCTTTTTGTTCGATCACCACCATTGCAGCCAACCCAATAAAAGAGGTACTAAGGCCTGCACATGCAGGTGCCGTAATGGGCCACACGATATGAGATTGGGAAAAGGTTTCAAATCCGAGATAAACATATCCAATCAAAAGGAGAATTCCAGCACCCTGTACCAAACTGGCACGTTTTCCCTGATACACGGCCAGTAATGCCATCAGGACACAGACAAAAAGGGTTGCAAAGTGATCTATTGCAAGGGGGAGTCTTTTTAAATACACCCCGGAAGTTAATGTTTTAATCAGATTTCCATGCACGCTTACTTTGGGTACAGCTGTCGAATCAAGTGGAGTTGGAGCCAAGTCCTGAAATGTTTTTTCTTCCGGCCCGATCAAAACGATGGAATCATTGAAGGCAGAGAAGAAATCTTGAATTCTTTGCATTTCCTCTTTTTGCAGAGCTAAGTTTTGTTGGTTGATTGATACCGCTTCAGATATTTGCTGCTTTTGACCGAGCAAGGTTTTGTTGTCAGGGTCTTTTGCGAGAGCCTGATTAATTCTGCCCAAATACTGGTCACTTTGGAGAGTAGTAATTTTATTTTCCAAATCCGCAATAGATGAGGATACTTGGTCATAAAACTTGGAATATTCTAAAACATCTCCCATGCCGCACATTGGATTGTACTCAGATAAAATGCTAGGGGGAATGAAGTAATAACTTATAGAACCGAGCAGGGAGAAAAAGCTTTCGAAAGAGGGGATGTTAATATCGTCCGATTTTGCAGAAATTAGGGATTGCGCGGTCAAGACCTTTTCATTTTCGATACCCAAGTTTTGCAGGCAATTGGGGAGTTCTAAATCGCTTTCAGGCACCTCAATGTTTTCGACCTTTGATAGTAAGAGACGAATAATTCTGGGAACTAAAGCTAAATATTCTGCAAAGTTTTTATCAACATAGGCTCTTTTAGCCTGAAAGGTTAACTGCTTTTCCTCCTGAGTTTCAGACCATTGGGAAAACCAATTAACCTCAAGGAACTGACCATCTGAAAGGTTTGCCTGGACCAAAACTCCATGCTCGGGATGAACAATGGAAAGACTATTATAATGCTCATCAATTTCGACTGCATCCTCCCCGAGTCCATAATACGCCAATAATGTCTCAACGCCTAAAGCAAAGATTTTTATATCTCGGCGCAGCGGAACTTCATTGGGCAGACTATCTACCAGGATACCTCCACTCACTCCGCTGTCGCTTCCTTCATAAATTAGCCTCAGACTATCATTTGTTTCGAAAAGCTGTGCCTTTACCTGACCCGTAAGCTTAGCCAACTGCTGCTTTTTCTGCATCTCCTCATCCTCAAGCTTTTGTAAGTTTTCTTGGTTAGCACTGATTTCTTCGACTACGGCTGAGAGCTTGCTTAAGTTGGAGATGATCGCGTTATTCAATAGATCAATTCTTTCGTCTATAATAAGGAATGCCTGATTCATTTCCTCACCAGAAATTTCAGCTGAAGAGCTATTTTGTTTTTGAGCGATAAGCACTAAAAGTTCGTCTCTTCTTTTTGTACGAATTTCCAACTGCGGTTGGATTACCGCAGCAAGCACAGGATTTTGATTCAAAGTATTTTGAAAATTTTCAATTTCACTTGCTAAATTCTGGAGTTCAACCGCAAGCTCCTCCGCATTTTGACCACTGTTCCCTGATTCCGATTCATTTGTTAAGATATTGGACAAGATTTGCTGAACTTCTGCCTTTCGAGAGTTTATTTGCGGTTCAATAATATCTTGCAGACTATCGTTTGCCTGCAGAGTGTTTTGAAAGTTTGAAATCTCCTCATTTAGCAAAGTAATTTTGGCTTTTCGGGTGTTGAAATACTCCAAGCTTTCGTCACTTTCAAATTTGGCAGTCTTTAATTCTTCCAGGTCTTCATTTAAACTGGCTAGTTTGAGCTGATACGGTAATTTTTTTTCTTGGTAGCCACCCAATTCTCTTTGAAGAGAATCAATGGCATCTTTGTTATCCCGTGGAAGTTCGTATGCTAATACACTTCGCTTACCCCCCAACAGATTATAGGCATGTGCCTTGCCGCCTGTATAATACCAAAGGGGGACCCACCTTGGTATTTCATCAACCGCCCGGTAAGGGGAAACGGTAAAGGAACCGACTCGACCGAGATAGGACTGGTTCTCATAACTAAGAATTGGGTATGAGGGAGACTCTGGATAGTGAAATTTGCCAGAATTAATAGAATAACCATCCTTAAAGAAGGGAGGAAATGCACTCTCTCCAGTTGGCTTTACATATGATGTTTGGACTCCCGAATATAAACAGCCAAGAACCACTCTCTCTGGATATTTTTGAATAAGCTCAGCCAAAGCAATGTCACTTCGATATGAATTTTCCTTAGGTACCATTCTAGACATACTCTTTGGAGTAAATCCAAAATCGAAACCCAATGACCTCGCCTTTCCTTTTTCAATAAGCGCCAAAGCAGTGTCTCTAAAGAATGCCCGGTCCCACGGTCTTTCTCCTACCCCGTCCATCTCAAGCGTCCCACCATCAAAATTTACATAGATTAACTTGGGTACACGGGGGATCTTGTTCCCGTCTGGAAGTGCAATTTCTTGCTTGTGCGCATAGTGGGCCTGTGGAATTTCTCCTCTAAACTGCATCCTCCAATCTAATGTTTTTATCTTTAGGTAATCGAGAAAACCCCAATGATTTAAACCTATCCAAAGGAACGGTATAAATAAGAGGCATAAAAAGGTAACCTTGGATTCTTTACTCATCTTAATCATAGCAAAAGCAACAAAGTGCAAATAATCTCATCAGCTAAGCATCTTAAAGAGCTAAGTATTAGCCAAGCCGAAAAACATAACCACAAATAAAGTCCTTTTGCCTTGGACAAAAGTACTTATCAGATACGCTAATTCCTTTAAAATAATATGAGCACAAACTTATCTTCGTCACCTCCAACCCCTGAAGAACAGGATAAAATAAGAAACGAGGCAGCTTGGGTTTCTCTTCTAAAACAAGAGATTGCACAGGTAATCGTTGGGCAAAAGTATTTGATCGATCGTCTTGTCATTGGATTGCTGGCAAACGGTCATGTACTTCTAGAAGGGGTTCCTGGACTTGCCAAAACTTTAGCAGTTAAAACATTGGCAAAATGCATTAAGGGAGAGTTTAAACGCATTCAGTTTACACCAGATCTTTTGCCAGCCGATGTTATTGGGACTTTAATTTACAGCCCGAGCAAA
>CALKMX010000079.1 GCA_938091675.1 uncultured Opitutales bacterium | reverse complement strand
GTCATCACTCACGGTAATTTGCTGGGTGGAGGAAGAGTAGGAATAGCTCTGCACATCCGCACCACCCCCATGCAGGGGATCATCCAGCCCGTTCGGACCCTTGCTGTGAGGAGGTGTGACCGATGGGTCATCCAACCGGGGATTGGGAAACAAGGGATGGTGCCGGAATGCATCAAGGTCTGGAAAGTCAAAGGAGTGACGGCGGAAAAAATCGCGAAACCGGCTGTCGGGCCCAAACAACCGGTCGGTATCAAAAAGGTCATCCTCCATCCAGTCACGGCCATGGGATTGCCGGGCATCTTCCGGTGCTTCCAT
Organism: uncultured Opitutales bacterium; assembly: GCA_938091675.1. Lineage (GTDB taxonomy): Bacteria > Verrucomicrobiota > Verrucomicrobiia > Opitutales > Seribacteraceae > Chordibacter. The sequence goes on along the minus strand of CALKMX010000079.1, from coordinate 9,455 downwards.
AAGCTCGACCGAAAGTGTGAGTGGTTTGGACTGGCGCAGAAGGGAAAGGGATACCCTCTCGCCCGGGTTGCGCATGCGCACGAGTGTTTTTAACTGCTCGGGATTGATCAGTAATTGGTCATCAAATTGGAGCAACACATCATAGAGCTTGATCCCGGCAGTTTCAGCCGGGCTGCCCGGGGCCACCCGGTCGACCTGTAAATGAACCCCTGCGGGCAGTCCGAGCTGGTGGCTGATCGCCCGGTCCAGCCGGGAAGCATGCACCCCGAGGTAGGCATGATCCACATCGGACGGTGCGGCCAGCAGCCTACAGCACAGCACAGATAGTGGGAGGAGAAGGCAGAAAAAAATGGGCCGGCTCATAAACTTAGTAAGTTTCGAGCTCGATCAAAAACACCTCTTCCCGGGGAGTGGTGGAAAGGATACGGGTATCGGATGCGGGGTGGCTCCAGAGGGTCTCATCCATAAAGAAGTGGCGAACCCGCCGGGCGGGCAGGCCCCCGGGTTGCTGGTAAACCCCCTCATCCACCATACGCAAAAAACGTTCATTGATCTGCGGGTCCAGCCATCCGCTCACTGGCATGACCGAGACATCCTGGATTTGATCGAGGGATAAGCCGTGCAGGGGGCTGTCCGGATCATCCAACCGCATAAGGGGGCGGACGGGCATTGGGTTTTGCACAACCAGGGGGGCATCCTCCATCCCTGGCTCAATGCCTGGCCCGTCCGGAGCGATCAGGCCGGAAAGATAAAACACACCGGCCCACACTGCGGCGAGCCCCCCCGATACCAGGCCGGCATAAAGGGCAAGCCTGGGAAAAGATATCAGCTTATGGGCATCGGTAACGTGAGAAGGTGGGGAAACGGCCTGCTCGTTATCCTCATCCTCGGGAAGGCAGCACATTGCCACCTTGCCCGCATCCCCCAGGGCGGTTTCCAAACGGGCGGTAAATTCCTCACTGGGTGGGAGGGGGCGGAGTTCTTTTAATTCCGCTTCCAGTTTTTCAAATTCATTCATGATGACTGGGAAGTGTCCTCCTTTTTTCCCTCCATCTCCTCGGGCACCCAGTCCCTGAGCTTTTCCAGGGCATAGCGGTAACGGGAGGCCACGGTGTTTAAGGATTCGTCCAGGGTACGGGCAATCTCATCAAAGGTCAGTTCTCCCCAGATCTTGAGGGTGACCACTTCTTTTTGCTGATCCGGCAGGCGTTCGACCGCCCGAAGCAGGGCTTGTTTGCGCTCATCCTGTTCGAGGGTACGCTCAAAGGAGAAGGAAAGGGGGGAGTCTAGTGCCACCCGGTTTTCACGGGCTTGGCGACGGTCAATACTGCGTGCCCAGTCTATGGCGAGCCTTCTAATTGCCCGGTAGACCAGTCCGGGAGAAACTTCGCCCGTATGCCCGTACAATCTCCAGATCCGCACAAAGGCTTCCTGGAGCAAATCTTCCGCTTCGTCGGGCCGGCGGGATTGCTGCCGGGCAAAGAGCAAAAGTTTTGCCCCGTGCCGGGCAAACCAGGATTTCCAAATGGGCTCTGTGTTCATGGGATCAGAATTCATGGGATGGAAGCGATGAACATGTATTATTTTGTCTACCCATGATCAAAAATCAACCAACTCTGTCAATTTGATCGAAATAATGAACATTTTCGAACTTTTCTTCGCCGATTTGGAAATTGGCACAACTTGTGCAAACTATTCTTTTCATAGGGCAAAATCCTAGTTTACTAGGTGAAACACAAAGGTGCGGGCGACCTGGGCTGGGTCGCCCGCTTTTCTTTGAGAGAGGTGGAGATTCCTTGTCTTCTTTCCTCAGGTCAGCTACACCCAAATGCTTTACCGCCATGCAGGAAACCACCCGGAAATGAAATTGTCCCAGGGACATCACCTCGCGTACTGTACCAATGTTCACCGGGGCAACAATTGGGCGGAGACTTTTTTTTCGATCGAACAATATGTGATGAAGGTAAGGGAGTCGGTCTGCCCGGATGAGCCCTATGCGATTGGATTGAGACTGGGAGCAGATGCTGCCCGGGAACTTTCCCAACCCCAAAATTTGCTGGCATTCAGGGAGTGGATGGGTGCGAACAATGCCGATGTTTTTACCATCAATGGGTTCCCCCATGGCAATTTTCACGGCCAACGGGTAAAAGAGGAGGTGTACCGGCCGGACTGGTCGGAACCGGAGCGCTTATCCTACACGGTGGGCTTGTTTAAGATCTTAAGTTTTTTGCTCCCCCAGGGAGCGGAAGGAAGTGTGAGCACCCTGCCCGCATCCTTCAAAGAATTCCACCCAGCTGATCAATTGCCCGAATCTGCTTACCAACATTTGATTGATTGTGCGAAAAGCATCGAACAACTCTCCCTGGAGCACGGGATTGATCTGCACCTTGGCCTGGAACCCGAACCACTGGGATGGTTTGAAACCACTCCGGAGACCCTTTCCTTTTTTGATGCCTTGCTTGACCGGGCGGATGATCCGGAAATGATCCGGCGGAGAATTGGGGTGAATTACGATTGTTGCCACCTTGCGATTGAATATGAGGATGCCCGGGAAGGGCTGGATGCGTTGAAAAATGCGGGCATCCGCCTAAGCAAGCTCCATTTGAGCTCCGCCCTGCGTGCCCGGCCCACGGAGGAAAATTTCTGCACCCTGCAAAATTATGTGGAAGAGGTGTACCTCCACCAGGTAATCACCGCAAAGGACGGGCGGGTGACCGAACGGATCAAGGACCTCGACCTCGCCCTGAACCGTGGAAGCATAGAGGACCATAGCCCTGCGGATGAATGGCGCATTCACTTTCATGTACCCCTCCATGCCTCCCCCGGGAACGGACTGGGCGACACCCGGGAACATGTGCTCCACACCCTCGACTGGTTAAAGGGAAATCCCGACGCCTGTAACCATCTGGAAATGGAGACCTACACCTGGGAAGTATTGCCCGGGGATTTGAGATCGGGCGAGGTGGTCGAACAGGTGACCAAGGAATACCAATGGACCTTGCACGCTCTGGCCAAACGGGGACTGGGCAAATGAAGATCACTTTTGCTGACTGGATGAGCATGGCCAGGGGGGCAAACCTCCCCACTGTCTGGACCAATGTGATTGCCGCCTGGGCAATTAATGCCGGGGCGGGCCCGTCCCTCCGCTGGATGCCAGAATGGACGGATATGGATTTTTTCGATTTGGGAACGCTTGCGTGGTTGTTGCTGGGATCCAGCCTGATCTATGCCGGTGGTTGTTTTTTGAACGATGCATGCGATCATCAATTTGACGGGGAGCACCGGCCGGAACGGCCAATCCCGCGGGGAGCACTCTCGGTCGCACAGGCATGGGTCCTGGGACTTTTCCAGCTGGGAGTGGGGGCATGCATCCTGATCAAGGGGGCTGACTGTTCCTGGAAATGGACGGTTGCCCTTCTTTTCTGTATCCTTGCCTATGACTGGGTGCATAAAAAAACGGCCTGGGGAATTGTGCTGATGGGGGGATGCCGGACCCTGCTCTGGATAACCGCGGGCACGGCAGCCGCCGGGATGAGCCCCGCCCCCCTGCTCTATCTGTGGGCAGTGGCAGTTGGAGCCTATGTGGTGGGCATAAGCTGGTATGCGAGGACCGAATCCAAATCATCGGCAAATGATGATACACCGGGCAGCCTTATTGACCGAATGCCCATCCTTCTTTTATTTATCGTACCCCTGATTTCCCTGGCCTATCTGGTGTTGTGGAACAACCTCGACCCCATCCGTACCTTCCTCGCCAACATGGTCGGTTTACTCGCCGGAGGGATTGCCTTTTTTGCCATCCTGAAAATGAGGGAAAATCAAGAGGGGTCAGTCGGTAAGGGAGTGTCCAGGTTGCTCTCGGGCATTTGTGCGGTGGATGCGACCGCCCTTTGCTTTCATGCTCCCCTGCTGGTTGGGCCCTGCGTCCTCCTGGGAGCAATTGCCCATATTTTGCAAAAGAAGTTTGCGGCAACCTAGGGCTCATCTAGATTACTTATCTGAACGATGCCCAATACTTATTCCTCCATACGCCGCAATGTCCGGCTCGACTTCGCCCATGAAGTTTTCTTTACCCGGGACGCTTTTGTGCCGGAAAATTCCACCCTTGCTGATCTGCTTAAAAGTGAACAGCCCGGGAAAAGGACCAAAGTGCTCGTCTATTTGGATGAGGGGATAATCGATGGGAACCCCAACCTGCCCACCCTGGTGGGAGCCTATTTTCAAAAGCACTCCAACTCCCTCAATCTTGTATGCCCTCCCTGTTTTATCCGGGGGGGAGAAGAGGCAAAAAATGACTGGGGCCTGGTTGAATCGATCTGGTCTGATCTCAACCAGCACGGGATGTGCAGGCACTCTTATGTCATTGTGGTGGGCGGGGGAGCCGCCCTCGACTTGGTGGGCTTTGCCGCATCCACCGCACACCGGGGGGTCAGGCTGATCAGGTTTCCCACCACCACGCTGAGCCAGGGAGACGGGGGCGTGGGAGTTAAAAATGGAATCAATTTCTTCGGCAAAAAAAACTGGGTGGGCACCTTTGCCGTGCCCGATGCAGTGATTAATGATTTTTCCTTCCTCCGCACCCTTCCGGACAGCCAGAAACGGGCGGGCTATGTGGAGGCAATCAAAGTCGCCCTGATCCGGGACCGGGCATTTTTTGAATGGATTGAAGAACGGGCAAACGAGCTTTCGAAGTTTGATCAATTGGCCATGGAACAATTGATCCGCCGGAGCGCCGCCCTACACCTCGACCATATTGCCGGGTCCGGAGATCCCTTTGAGCGTGGGTCCGCCAGGCCGCTCGACTTCGGGCACTGGATTGCCCATAAGCTCGAACCGATGTCGGACTTCCGGGTGGGCCATGGCGATGCAGTGGCCATTGGACTTGCCGCAGATGTGATTTATTGTTCCCGGATTGGTCTCTTAAAGGAACAGGCGGCGGAACGGGTACTTGCCCTCCTCCAGGCACTGGGCTTTGAAATATACCATCCCCTCCTCCACGCCCAGAATCAGCAGGATGGGTCCATCATCCTCGACGGGCTGGAAGAATTCCGTGAGCATCTGGGCGGGAAACTAACCATCACCCTGATCCAGGCACTGGGACAGGGTGTGGAGGTTCACCAGATGGATGACGAACAGGTGCTCCATGCGATTGATGATTTGCGCTCCCGTTCCCTTGCTCATACCGGGACCTGATTTTCAGGGATGACGGGTGCGAGCAACGGCCCCCGGTTGGCGGTACTCAACCTGGTTGGTTTGTGCAGCCGGGCATTGGGAAAAAATACCCCAAATTTAAAAAAGTTTATCGCGAATAACGGGGGGAAGCCCCAGGTGATCGATCCGGTAATCCCCGCGGTAACCTGTGCAGCCCAGGCAACCTACATGACCGGCAAGAGCCCGGCAGAACATGGCATCGTGGGCAATGGATGGTACGACCGTACCCTTAATGAACATCACTTTTGGAAGCAATCCAACCGTCTGGTCGGGGGAGAGAAGATCTGGGAAACCATCCGTAAGGAACGGCCCAATTTCCGCTGTGCCAATCTGTTTTGGTGGTTCAATATGTACAGCAGTGCGGATTTTTCCATTACCCCCAGGCCGCTCTACCGTTCGGACGGATTGAAGACCTTTGATGTCCATGCCCATCCCCTAAGCATGCGCGAAGAAGTGAAAAATTCTTTGGGCGATTTTCCCTTCCCTTCCTTCTGGGGGCCACGGGCCGGGCTGCCTTCCAGCCAATGGATTGCAGATTCGGCCAAATGGATGGAGGAAAAGGAATCTCCCGAGCTATCCCTGGTCTATCTGCCCCACCTCGATTACGACCTGCAAAGGCACGGACCGCACTCCCCGCAGGCAGAACTAGCCATACGCGAACTGGACACACTGGTGGGCGACCTGCTTGCCTTTTATGAATCCCGCAAGGTCCGGGTGGTCATTCTTTCTGAATATGGACTGACAGAGGCAAAACGGGTGATCTACCCCAACCGGGCATTGCGCCGGAAGGGCTGGTTGAACATCAAAGACGAGCTGGGGCTGGAGTATCTGGACTGCGGCGGGTCGGACGCCTTTGCCCTGACTGATCACCAGGTTGCCCATGTTTATCTCAACCGCAAGGATCCTGCCTTTCGTAACCAGGTACGCGAAGAAATGGAAAAACTCGAAGATGTGGCCCAGGTAATCAGCGGTGAGGAAAGATCAGCGTATGGACTGGACCATGAACGGGCGGGCGATCTTATTTTATTGGCGAAGGGAAATGCCTGGTTTGCCTATTACCACTGGCTGGATGATTCCCTCGCCCCAGACTTTGCCCGTTGTGTGGATGTTCACCGCAAATATGGATACGACCCTGCCGAGCTTTTTATCGACCCGGTCCTTTCCTTCCCCTCCCTCCGGGCGGCGGGAAAATTGCTGGCCAAAAAACTTGGTTTCCGGATCTTTATGGATTTGATCCCCCTGGACCCTTCCCTGGTCAAAGGAACTCACGGAGCGCGGCCTGAGGACCCCATGGACTGGCCGGTGATATTTGGCCACTCGATCGAGGGCGGGGATCGTCCATTGCCTGCCACCGGGGTGCACGCTTGTTTGTTCAAAGCCCTGGACTTTCCCGGGAAATAGCCCTTGTTTTTATCCTACCTTCCCCGCCTGTTCAAAGGAACCCGACGGGTGGAAAGATCGCGGATCAACCCCGGCCATCCCAATTTGTCCAATTGTTTATTCATCTCCCGGAACCCGCGCCCATAGACCAGGTCATCACTCATTGCCAGGTTCTTGCGCAATATATCCGCCAGCTTACTGGTTTCCTTGTTCAACAGATGCATGGATAAGAGGTTGCAAAATCCTTCCACGGCGGGGGGGGACATTTCGATATAATTTTCATTCAGCCAGACATGGCCAAACTCATGGGCAAGGATAGACACACATTCCACCACCGGAAGCCCTGAAAGTACCCAGACTTCATGGGAAAAAGTGGTGCCAGCAGCCGGACCACCCGTTATGGTACGGAAGGTGGTCAGGGTCAACCCGCGCAGACTCCCCCTCCCGTGTACCCGTTCCACCTCCTTGTTTAAGATGTTTTGATTGACCAGCCGCATGGTCAAGCCACCGGTGGGGGCAGGCAATCCAAGCTCGGACATTCCCCGCCTTACCCGTTTGGAGACGGCATCCAGGGTGCTCACATCGGTGACCGCATCCTGCAGGCAACTTAAACAACTCACCCGGCCATCCGGGAAAAGCTGTTGGGGCCGGGCTCGGGGGGAAGAAAACAACCGGCCACAGGACCCACAGGAATGAGCCTGGCGGAAATGTTCGGAATGTACCATCCCTCCCCACTCATCCCGGCGGATAGATTGACGGTCAAAAAAGGGACGATCACAAACCAGGCAGGAAAAACACGCGGGATGAAAAACCTGTTCGCCTGCCTGCATTTTTTTGTCTCCAAGGGATTTCCGGCAAACCCCGCATCTCTCCTCCTCTTTCCATTTCAACAAATAGGCACGGTCGGAGGCAGTGAACCGGGCGAGCGGGAAAATATATTCCCTCCCATCAATCAGCAAGGTAACCCGGCCACCTTCGATTGAAAGCAGTTCGCCCTCGGTTTGGCTGCCCTCCACCGTTGTCCATACCCTTCCCCAAAGCAGGGATCCAAAAAGGAACAACCCGAGAAGACAGACGCCCGGGATCCGGGAGTCCATAGTTTTCAAGAGTTGAGGATTCCTTCCCAGAATTTTATCCGTCCGGCAACTTGCTGAGGTCCAGGCATGCCTGGCTTTTCCCGTCTGGAAAATGCCCGGGACAAATCAAATACCTCCCTCCAGTCACTGCCCAATTGAGGAGAGACCGACTGGGCATCCTCATCGCTTAATTCTGGCAGGGAAAGGTTAAGTTCCTCCGCCCTGGCAACCAGGGCCCCGACCACATGGTGGGCCTGGCGAAACGGCATGCCCTGCTCAACCAGATAATCTGCCAGGTCGGTGGCGAGAAGCAAGGGGTCTGATGCGGCCGCCCGGCATGTTTCCTCGTTAATCTGGGCACCTTCCAGTGCACCGGCAGTGACTGCCAGGCAGATGCCCAGTTGGTCAAAACTGTCAAATACGGGGGGTTTATCTTCCTGCAGGTCACGGTTGTAGGTAAGGGGCAAGCCCTTGATCGTGACCAATAAATTAGTGAGGTTGCCAATCATCCGCCCGGTTTTTCCCCGGATTAATTCAAAACAGTCCGGGTTTTTTTTCTGGGGCATGAGAGAGGACCCAGTGGTAAATGAGTCAGGCAGGATCAGGTATCCAAATTCCGCAGAATTCCAAAGGATCAAGTCTTCGGCAAGGCGGGAAAGATGAAGGGCACAGAGCGAGCATGCGGACGCGAACTCCACGAAGAGATCGCGGTCAGCAACCGCGTCCATCCCGTTGGGCGTGAGGCGGGGTTCGCCCGATTCGTCCACAAAGCCAAGGGCCTTGGCCACCAGGGCACGGTCTAGAGGGAGGGTGGAACCAGCGATGGCCCCGGAACCAAGCGGGCATACATTGGCATGATTGGCCACGGTGGAAAAACGCTCATGATCCCGTCCGAGCATTTCCACATAGGCAAGCAGGTGGTGACCAACGGTGACCGGTTGGGCACGTTGTAAATGGGTATAGCCTGGGATTGGGGTGGAGGCATGCTTCTGGGCCAAAGCCAACAGGGCCTTCATTGCCTGCTCGATTCCCTCACGCAGCTGGGAACATGCATCTTTGAAAAATAATCTGACATCGGTGGCCACCTGATCATTGCGGCTGCGACCGGTGTGCAATTTGTCCGCCGCCCCGGTCTTTTCCCGTAGGGCCTGTTCGAGATTCATATGGACATCTTCCAGCTCGATCTTCCACATAAAAGTGCCCGCCTTTACCTCTTCGGCCAGTTCCTGGAGCCCCTTTTCTATCTGGTTAAATTCTTCTTGGGTAAGTATGCCCACCGCTAAAAGCATGGCCGCATGGCCCAGGCTGCCCTGCAAATCATAGGGGGCGAGCCGTTGATCAAAGGATACGGATTCTCCAAAGGCAAGCATGAGCCCGTCCGGACCGTCCTTAAACCGTCCGCCCCAAGTGACTTGTTTTCCCTTATCTGCCATGCTTTATATATAATCCCAAAGGAGAGATAATCGGGCAATCTCTATTTGCTCGCCCAAGCAAGCAAACGGACAAAAGCAGCAGGAGCCTCAGGAAAAGACTTTTTTGATCTTCGCTTTGGCGTAGTCGCGATTGAGCTTAGCAATATAATCCAAAGAGATGTCCTTGGGGCAGGCCGCGGAGCATTCCCCGTAGTTGCGGCAATTTCCAAAACCGGCCTCGTCCATTGCCGCGACCATGTTGAGCACCCGGGTATCTTTTTCCGCCTGTCCCTGCGGGAGCATGTTTAGATGTCCCGCCTTGGCGGAGGTAAAGAGCATAGCAGAGGCATTCTTGCAGGAGGCAACACAGGCACCA
>CALKMX010000078.1 GCA_938091675.1 uncultured Opitutales bacterium | reverse complement strand
GTGACATGGACAAGTCCTTCCACGCCCTCTTCCAGTTCAACAAATGCACCATAAGGAACCAGGTTGACCACTTTACCGCGAACCTTGGCATTGATGGGGAATTTTCCTTCAATATCTTCCCAAGGATTGGAAGAAAGTTGTTTAAGACCAAGAGATACGCGCTCGCGCTTCTGGTCCACTTCAATGATACAAACTGTAATTTCTTCCCCGGTCTTGACCATCTCACTTGGGTGGGAAATTCTGCCCCAGCTCATGTCTGTGATGTGGAGTAAACCGTCCAAACCGTCCAGATCGATAAAGGCACCGTAATCGGTAATGTTTTTGACCATTCCCCGACGGGTTTCGCCAGGTTTGATACCGGTAAGGATTTCACGCTTCTTGTCTTGGCGGCGCTCTTCGATAAGTTCGCGGCGGGAAACCACGATGTTTTTGCGCTCGCGGTTAATCTTAACCACTTTAAAATCAAAGGTTTGACCAACAAATTGATCGAGGTTTTTGGGTGCCTGAATATCCACTTGGGAGGATGGCAAGAATGCATCCACCCCGATATTAACCACCAAGCCACCTTTTACCTTGGATCGTACACGTCCGGTAATTACAGAACCTTCCTCACAGGTGTTGACGATTTTTTCCCAGTTCTTTTTCTGTTCTGCTTTGTCAAATGAGAGCTGGGGATTACCGTCACGGTCTTCCAGTCTTTCCAGAAAAACTTCGATATCCGATCCGATCTCAAGTTCACTGAGATCTAAAAATTCGTGTGCTGGTATGGTTCCTTCTGCCTTGCCACCAAAATCAATCACCACTTCCGTGGGACGAATTTCCATGACTGTTCCCGTAATAACGGAACCTTCTTTTAATTGTTCAATTTTGCTCTCTGCGAGCAATTCTTCCATGACTGTACTCATGTTGGTATGTTTTTGGTTATTCTAGCCAAGCGGGAGGGATGCATAAAATCGCAATTTTCATTTTTGCGAGCCTATCCCAGTCCGATGGGTTGAGGGTTAACGATGTTGGTTGATAAAAGAACGAGCTTTCCAAAATGGGGAAAAAGAACTTCTCCCGCAAGAAGAAAAGAAAGGTGCAGATCAGGGGACCACTTTATTTAACGGATACTCCACGATGCCCTCCGCCCCCATTGCCTTGAGGGCAGGGATCAATTCGCGGGATACCTTTTTTTCAATCACTGTTTCCACAGCCACCCAGGAATCATCAGCCAGGGAGGAAACGGTGGGATTGCGTAAAGCGGGCATCTCCTTGAGAGCCTCGGCAAGCTTGGACCTCTCCAGGTTAAGCTTCAGCCCGACCTTACCATCTGCCTGCAGTGCTGCATCGAGCATTAAGGAAATACTCTCAATTTTTGCCCGCTTTTCCGGGTTTTTCCATGCTTCCTTATTGGCAATGAGCACGGTGTTAGTCTCCATCAAAATATCCACAATCCTGAGCTTGTTTGCCCGCAGCGAGCTGCCCGTTTCGGTAAGATCCACAATCGCATCCACAAGTTCGGGCACCTTAACCTCAGTTGCCCCCCAGGAAAATTCCACCTCTGCCTGGACTCCGTGTGAAGCCAAAAAGTCTTTGGTCACCTGTACCAGTTCGGTGGCAATCTTTTTTCCCTGTAAATCCTTGACCGAACGGATATCAGAGGCCTCCGGCACCGCCAATACCCATTTGGATATGCGGTTGGAAGCCCGGCTGTAAACCAGGTCAGCCACAACTTCCACATCGGAACCATTTTCTTTCACCCAGTCCCGTCCGGTCAGCCCACAGTCAAAGAACCCGTCTTCCACATATCTGCTCATTTCCTGTGCCCGGACAAAGCGGCCATCTATTTCCGGATCATCCCAACTCGGGGTGTAGGACCGGGAGCCCTTGGTTATATTAAATCCTGCCCGGGCAAAAAGCTTGAGCGTGGCATCCTCTAAACTACCCTTAGGCAATCCAAAACTTAACAAAGTGGTCATTCGGAATATTAATAACAAAGACCCTTGGCTGCGAAAAGCCTGTTTTCCTCAAAAGGACCGAATTTCAGGGCTTATTTAGCCAAATATCTCTTTTGAGCTTCTTCCCACGATTTATGCATTTCCATTTTTGAGAATATATCTCCAAGCATTTCCATATTTACGGAAGCAGGCAGAGTGGGAGAGTATTCGGCATTATCGATCAAACTTATCAATTCCAGGTTTCGGCCCAGATCTTCCCTTCTCTCATGCACCACGCTACAAAACCTTTTGGGAGTCAGCCTTCCGGCATTTGCAATCAGGTTTTCCATGGTTCCAAATTGTTGAATCCATTTCACCGCAGTTTTCGGCCCGACTCCGGAAAGGCCCGGAATATTGTCCGACTGATCGCCAATAATTGCCAGATAATCAAGTATTTGTGCTGGGGATACGCCAAATTTTTCCTTCACTCCCTGTTCGTCGAGCATCCGCCATCCCAGTCGGGGATTGGCGGTGGGAGGAGGGAGCAATTGCTTTACTTGGGGGCAAACAAGCTGTGCCAAATCTTTGTCTGAAGAAACGATAACCATCTCACAATCATGGTCCTTTAGTTCTTTCACCTTGGTGGCAATCAGGTCATCGGCTTCCATCCCTTCCTTTTCTGCCCACCCGTAGCCCATCGCACCCGTCAAGCCCTTGACAATTTCCAGTTGCTCGACAAATCCATCCGGTGGGCTCCCCCGGTTGGCTTTATACTGGGGCAAAATTTCTTCCCGCTGCGGGCAACCTCCCCGGTCAAAGAATACCCATATTTCATCAGGCGAAAAATCATCCTCCAAACGCCAGAAAGATCGTACCCAACCATGGATCATATTGGTGGGGAATCCATCAGACCTCGACAATTCACGAATTCCATAAAATGCACGGAATGCGAGGTTGTGCCCGTCGCATAGAAAGATTTTTTTCATAGCCTTACAGTTATCCCTGATCGTCCTGCCCCGGAGCAAGACGAAAGGGAATTATTTCGATCGGGCTCTGCCTTCCCAGTCAACTAATTCAGCCATGCAGTACTCTGGAAATGCTTCACCAATTCTTACCTTGGCCATGTGGTTGGCAAGACCCATTGGGTTTTCTGGGACCCTCACCTTCAGATAATTGTCGGTGTATGCAAAATAACTGTCCTCTTTCGGATTTTCCAAAAGTACCCGCATTTCTCTGTCTTTATGAGAGGTGTGAAAGTCCATTTTTTTGGATGCCGAAAGACGGCGCAAATGAGCACTCCTTCGCCTGCGTTCATCCATGGGTATTTGCTCACTGGATTTTGCGGCGGGGGTACCTGCCCTCTCCGAATAGGTGAAGACATGGCAATAGGCATAGGGTCCATCGATAAAAGTTTTACAGGTTTCCTCAAAATCGGTTTCTGATTCCCCCGGAAATCCGACCATCAAATCAGTCCCCACACAAAGATCGGGGACTGTATGGACCGCTCTCTCAAAAAAATCTCTCATTTCTTGCAGGTGGTAGCGTCTTTTCATCCGCATCAAAGTACGGTCACATCCCGCCTGCATGGGAACATGGAGGAAAGGCATAAGCGGATGGTTTGGGTCTGCCATCCAGCCAAAAATTTCCTCCGGTATGGTGGTGGGTTCAATACTGCTGATCCGCAACCGGTCAAGCCCCGTCAGTTCGCTAAGCCCATCGATCATGCCGGCAAAATTCCTTCCCGCGGATTGATAAGTGCCCAGGTTTACTCCGGTTAGCACCAGTTCCCTTACCCCCTTATCAATCATTTGCCGGGCATCTTTGATCAGGTCTTCCCACTCCCGGGAGCGTGCTCTCCCGCGGGCAAAGGGAATGATGCAAAACGAGCACATAAAGTCGCAACCATCCTGTATTTTGAGGTTTGCCCGTTGCTCAAACTTTGCTTCGCCGACCAATCCGATGGAAAAGTCCTCCCGGTCAATCCGCTCCCTAACCACCACGGGGGTATCGGGCTTATCTTCGCTTAAGTAATCGAGAAAGTTTAACTTGTCATGGTTGCCAATCACATAGTCGACCCCATCGACCATGGCCACTTCATTGGCCGAAATCTGAGAATAGCATCCCACCACCACGGTTGTGGCGTGGGGATTTTTTTTGGAAAACCGGCGGATTGCATTGCGCGACTTTGCGTCCGCTTCATTGGTCACTGTGCAGGTATTGATCACTCCCAATTCCGCAGGCTCTCCAAATGGGACAAGCTTATAGCCCGCTTCCCTTAACTTTCCCTCCAGGGCAATCCCCTCCGACTGGTTTAAGCGGCACCCCATGGTGCGGACGCTCGCCCGTTTAAGTACCTTCCTTGCTACCCCCTGTTTTGCACAATCCGTTTGCATAAAAAAGTTGAAAATAGGAAGAGATAACGACCGCCTCAATCCTTTATCACCGGGGAGAGCTCGCCATACCTGGCTAACAAAAAAAACAACCGTAATGCCTTGAGGTATCGGGGAATAAAAACTGGGGGATTTTGCAGGCATCTAAGCAACCATCCCAGATACATGGCATCTGCCCATCTGGGAATTTTGGCCTGTTGACCAGATAAAAAAGCCAATGCCGCCCCGGTACAATATATGCCTGGCGAATATGAAAGGTTCTCCTTCAGATATAGTCCCAACCTTTCCTGTACCCCTCCCCCCACCTGGATAAAGATGGAGGAGGGTCTATTTGGCTCAATTTGTGAGGCAAGGGATTGATCCACTAATTTCCCATCCTTTTCATAGTGGGGGGCGATATAGATGTCCGAACGGTTAATTTTGGTTCCGTAAGTTTTTTCGATCCATTTAATATTTTCCTTTGCCTGTTTTTCATTGGGCATGACCCAAAATGCAGATTGTTGCTTCCAATCCGTTCGTTCGAGGATTGCCTTAAGAAAAAGGAGCCCGGATATTCGGTTAATCTGCTGATTTTGGATCCATTTCTTCCAGAGGCAAAGCAATCCACTATCTGGCAAGACCAAATCGGAATTCTCCAATGCCCTGCGGTACTCTGCACACCGGGGTAAATCCTGAGCCAGTCCGGGTCCGGACGGAGCGGTGATCAACCCACCCTTCCTGGCCCGTGTG
>CALKMX010000077.1 GCA_938091675.1 uncultured Opitutales bacterium | reverse complement strand
AATTGGTTTGGGAGTAATTTCTGCAACCAGCCGACCCATTGGCAGGGAGGGCGGGGTCATGGGGGTTTTATTGGAGGAAACCAATTCATCCAGCGATGGTATAGAGGTACTGGAGGTTCTTCCACAAGCCGCTGGTGACCGGGCTGGGTTAAAAATTTCTGACCGCATCATTCGCGTGGACGGCAGACCGGTCAAGAACACGGGACAGATCAATCGGGTTCTTCAAAACAAAGATCCGGGAGACCTTTTGACGGTCGTGGTTAACCGAAAAGACAACGAGGTTGTCCTACGTATCACCCTTGGTCATCAGGCAGTAGCCTTTGATTTGTTTAACCGTAATCTTATCATGAGCGGACCGGTATCCAAAAGAAAAGATAACTTCTCCTTAATCCTTCAGCATGACCTTCCTCTTACAAAAGAAATGATGGGCGGAGGCCTATTTAATCTGCAAGGTCATTGCCTCGGGATTAATATCGCACGGGTCGACCGGGTTACCAACTATACCCTTCCCTCCAATGTGGTTTTACCCGTCTTGAATAAGTGGCTGGATTTGTTGCCCTGACTGGCTTACCTCAACGGTAATCCCAGCACATACCTAAATCCGATTTCGGAACCCCGATAGGAAGCCTCATAGTTCAGTCTTTTTGCAGACCTGCTTTCATGGGCTGTACGCACAAAGCTTCCACCCCTTACAATTCTATGAGCCCCCCGGATCGGACCAATAGGATCTACCCGGGTACGATTACCCTCAGGATATGGAGCATAAAAATCATAGCACCACTCCAGCACATTTCCATGCATGTCATACAAACCCCAGGCGTTCGGGGGATAAATGGGTGAATTTTTGCGAATAGGCACAAATCCCTTGCGAAAGATAGAGACAAAAGAACCGCCGTCACTGAATTCAGATCTTGGACGTTGATCAATAATATATCCTCTCATGGATCCATCAATGTTTGCATTTTCTCCCGACAAAAAAATTCCTTCCCCCAGACCACATATCCCCGAATTGCCCGCCCGGCAGGCATACTCCCACTCAGCTTCGGTAGGCAATCGGTACACAAAAGGGCCTGGAAGTATCCTGCTTAATCTGGCCCTTTGAGTTTTTTCCCAACAAAATGAAACTGCCTGGGAGTAGGAAACCCGTGAAACCGGCAGGAGTTTGTCCATGCGGTCCAATGGTTTGATTTTTTGATTTTTAAAGAATTCCCGCAAGCTTTCCATATCCTTATATTTCTGAGAATTAACTTTATAATTCCTCGGGTTCTTTGCTCTAGACCAATAGCCATCTGCAAAAACTGCCTCTTCTAAAAAGATATCCATACCCTTCTCGCTATGAAAAGCACTCATTGAATAATTGCCCGCGGTATACCCGGATGAAGTACAAATCTCACCAAGGATTTTACCGGTTAAGGAGTAAACTTCACTGCCTCTCTTTTGACTATCCGGCACCATTGTGTTCCATTCCTCCTGGGTAATCTCAAATTTCTTCATCCAGAAAGGTTGAGAAATCCGGACTCGGTTCCTTTTCTCATTTTCACTTCGTCCGACTTCATCATCCGGACTGCCCATCAGAAATTCTCCAGCTTCAATCAATTCCATGCCCTCTGCATTGGCTAGCTTGATTAATGCTTGGTTATTAACCTGTGCCGAACTTTCCATCGCAAAAAATTTCGTACCTTGCGTGTCAGAATTAGTAAGCAAATCATTTGATTCACTGCATCCAGTCACCAGAACGAAATAGACAAAATAAGTATGCACGAGGATGGGCATCACCATACTCCATCTGATAAATCTGTTCACTGTTCCAGGTTCGCCTGATTCATGGGTAGTTTGATGTAAAATGTGGTTCCTATTCCCTCCTTACTATCAAACCAAATTTGTCCCTGATGAGATTTAACAATCACATTATGGGCAATGGCTAAACCCTGCCCTGTGCCCACCCCAACTTCTTTGGTGGTAAAAAATGGTTCGAATATACGGGTTTGAACCTTTGCCGGAATACCACCCCCATTATCTGCTATTGCGATAATTACACACTGTGCATCTGGGTAATATCGGGTAGAAACC
This sequence comes from uncultured Opitutales bacterium, assembly GCA_938091675.1. Lineage (GTDB taxonomy): Bacteria > Verrucomicrobiota > Verrucomicrobiia > Opitutales > Seribacteraceae > Chordibacter. Next base: position 2,411 of record CALKMX010000077.1, on the reverse strand, counting down.
ACAATGTTCCCCTTTTGCCCCTCTGCAATCCGGTCACGGATCGCGTGGGCCCCATTGACTATCAGGTTCAGGACTACCTGATTGATCTCCCCTATGTTACAAGGAACCAAGGGCAAGTCTTCCTGTAGTTGCAGGTCCAAATCCGCATGGTATTTCCACTCATTGGTGGCGACAACCACCGTGGACCGAATGGCTTGGTTCAAATCGTTATTTCTTTTTGCAGATTCAGCGTCTTTGTAAGCAAAGTTTTTCATCGATTTAACGATGGTGGTAATTCTTGAAATACCCTCAGCTGCTTGTTCAACCGCCTCGGGTGCATTTTCCTTAAAAAATTCAATGTCTTCATCAGTTGGAGCATCTGGTGACTGGTTCAATTTCTTAATGAAGCCATCCGTGGCATCCTTGAGGAAAAGGATATTATCATTGGCAAATTGAGACGGAGAGTTGATCTCGTGAGCAATCCCAGAGGCCAATTGACCCACCGCCTCCATTTTCTGTGCATGGATTAACTGAGTTTCCAGCTCTTTTCGTTGTTGCATCTCCAACTTCAATTTCTTGTTGGAACTTTGTAACGCACCCGTTCTTTTTTGAACTGTCTTTTCCAGTCCAATAATCAAGCCCTGTAATCGCCTGGTAACGGACCGGATCTCGTAAGGACCAGACTCCCTTAAATTAAAGGGCTTATTATGATCGATTGAGTTTTTCGCCGCGGCCTCTAACTTACGAATCGGGCTGGCAAAACTTTTGTAAGTAACAAGGGCGAGCAAACCAACAAGAATTAAGTAAAATCCGCTTACCATAAAGAAAAGTACGGTATTGGCTGACTCTTCTTCCCGTAACCTAATCAGCTTTTCCTCCAAGGACTGTTTGGACTTCCACATTATTTGTTCGGCCTTTGATTCTAGGGTATTGAGATGCTGGGAAAGACTTTCCCGCGCATCCTCATATGCCTTTCCCGCCGACTTAAGTATAGCCCCACTATTCCTGGTTCCTGGAAGTGCAGCCTTTTCCATGCTTGAGATAGCATCCTCTAGCTCCTTAATTCCCGCAAATAATGGACGAAGGAACTCTTCTGGATAATTATTGGAGTATTTGCCCGAAATTACATTGAGCCCCTCTTTCACAACCACAAGCCGGTCTCTTACCACCCCAAAAATTCCCGCAAAATTGGAAGGATAGATTTCAAACGCCTCAAAGCATCCACGGGTTGCAGAAAGGAAGGCATGAACATCCTGGTACTCGCTGGAGGAATCTCCTGAATTTCGGCTTTCCTGCTCAAGTTCCCTGTTTGATTGATTGATCCCAGAAAACATCCACCATCCAAAAATCCCCACCACAAGTGCTCCTCCTAGGCTGCCAGCTGAGAGTAAACCAATATAAGATCGAACCTTCATAACGGGGATGACATTCGATTATGGATTTCTTGGTTAAGCAACAGGAATCAGTACATTAATTTTTTTGGGGAAAGGAAATTCGGAGTAGCAGGAAATATAATTTCTGACGATTTTGAGTAGCGACCGGTCGATATCTGCTCCGGAAGAGGCAATAAGCATAGAATCTTCGAGCAGTAAATCCTCATTCAACCTCATGCCCTCGGCCAAATCTTTGGTGTCAATTTCCTCCAGGGAGTAGCTATTGGAATCCGCATCGATAAACTGACTAAGGGCTTCAGTAATCTTCTGATCATAAGTATCGGCCCTTGATATTAATGTTTGAATAATCAGTGCGTCTGCATGCCCCTGCTCTTGGTAATAGTCATAATCAAGTGCTACCCGCAGAATCGATGCCGCGGTGCGTATTCCAGAACCGTCATCAATTTCAAATTTTGGCTGGATATCAATGCGCTGCAGGATCTCCCGGATATCCGTCAGCCCAGGGATTAAATCAATGATTTTCAGGGTTTCTTCCGGTAAATCTTTGAGCATCGCCTTTAATTCAGGCTTGAGATCTTTTCGATAATAGACTGATTCACTCAAATGATTGGGGATGGAAAGATAGGCCAGTTGCGAAAAGATAGCCGCCACCCCTACTCGCCAAGATTCTACCAGTTGTACGGCCTCCGCCAATCCATTTGCCATTCTTCTTACCCTTTGTGCACGGCCAAAAAAGAGTGGTTGAGTAATGGCTAAAGATTGTGCTAGTGCATCCACCGCACCGCGCAATGTTTGATCCAACAAAATTCTTTTACTGGTGATCAAGTCATATTGCTCAATCGCATCTCTTAACACCTTACGGAGAACATCCGGCGGGCAGGGCTTGGAAAGCATCCGGAACACGTTGCCATCGTTCACCGCAGCCATTGCAGATTCAAAGTCTGTGTGTCCAGTCAATAAAACGGTGACTACCTCACTATCAATTTTTTTGATTTCATGAAGCATTTCTGCTCCACTCATCCGCGGCATTCGCATATC
>CALKMX010000076.1 GCA_938091675.1 uncultured Opitutales bacterium | reverse complement strand
GAGTTTATTTCGCTGTGTATCCCATTGTTATATTTCTATTGCTGCTGGCCAATTGGGTCGTATTTTCCGGCAAATTTGATGCGTTTCATCTAGGCCTTGGGGTGGTCAGTAGTTTGTTTGTCACCTGTATATCACAGGATTTCCTATTTTATAACCGGAAAAAAAACTGGGACGAGCGTATGCGGGAGGCGGGTGCTTTTTTACAGTACATCCCCTGGCTAACTATCGAAATTGTTAAAGCCAATTTGCATGTGTTCAAATTGGCCATGACCCGTAAGGGATATGAAGAGATCGCCCCGCGCATCGTCACGATAAAAACCAAGCTAAAAACCGACTTTGCCAAGTTTGTCTTCGCCAATTCCATCACCCTTACCCCAGGCACCATCACCATGCTGATCCGCGGGGATGTGTTTCATGTTCATACCATGAGCCAGTTTTTAGAGGATGATCTTTTGGAAGGTGCGATCGAGCGGAAAGTTGCCGAAGTTTTCGAACCGGAAATTCTCAAACCGAAAAGGAAAAAGCGTTGAAAGAGTGGTTTGCCATAATCATGGGAGCCTCTCTCCTCGTGCTGATGATCCCAATTCTTTACCGGATCATCATGGGACCTACCGGGTTTGACCGGATTTTGGGGGTAAATGTGATCGGTACAAAGACCGCAGTCATTCTGGTAATTATTGGTACCTTGTTTGACCGGGTGGATATGTTTGTGGACTTTGCCATTGCCTATGCATTGCTCAATTTTGTGGGAGCGATTGTGGTCTCCCGCTATTTTAACCGTACCGTTCCCTTGCAGGAAATGGAAAAGCCCAAACCGCGCAGGAGGGCAAAAGTATGATCGAAACAATTGCTTCTGCAGCTCTGAGTGAATCGGCAAATAGTCCTGGCTGGTTTCTGGTGCACTCCATTGGAGTGGGCATGGGGATTTTAGGATTGGTCTTTTTTCTGGGCACTGCGGTGGGGATGGTAAGGTTTCCCGATTTTTATACCCGTATGCATGCGGCCGGAAAAGGGGACACCTTGTCCACCATGCTTATGCTTGCCGGATTTGGATTGGTGATGATGGAAGACTTTTCCGCGGGTAGTTGGTTACTTCTCTTAAAAATTCTTGGCATTGTGCTTTTTATTTTCATTACCACGCCTTCCAGTTCGCATGCTCTGATGCGGGCCGCCTTTGAGGATGATGAAATGCCCCTTGGCGAAAAAGATTTAAAAAAGCTTCGCAAGCGAGGCGGCAAACCTTCGGCTAGATAAGTGATGGGACTTGAGCTTTTTAATACCTTGATCCTGAGCCTGCTTGTAGTGGTTGCGGTCCTGTCGCTTTGGGTACGGGACCTGGTGGTATCTGCCGTGGTGTTTGGCATCTACAGTTTTTTGATGTGTTTACTCTGGGCAGAAATGGGTGCAGTCGATGTTGCTTTTACCGAGGCTACGGTGGGTGCGGGTGTAAGCACGGTGGTTTTGATCGCCACGGTTTTTAACCTCAAGAGAAAGGCAAAGGATTAAATGAAACGGACTGCCTTTATTCTGGTTCTTTTGATTGGTCTGCTTCTTGCCTGGGCGGCACGGGATTTTCCTGCGTGGGGGGACCCCCATTCACCCGCTTCCTCATCTGCGGTTTCATCACACTTCATTGCCAACACCGGGGTGGACACAGAAGTGCCCAATATGGTCACCGCGGTGCTTGCTGATTACCGGGGGTTTGACACCATGTTTGAAACGGTGGTGGTTTTCATTGCTGGCCTGGCGGTATTTTCCATACTTCGGGGTGGCCCAAATCGCAGAACAAGGGACCGGGAATTCGTGGTCGATTTTGAGCCAGATTTAATTGTCACCAATACGGTAAGGTTGATAGTTCCGGTGATCCAAATTTTTGCCCTCTATGTATTGGCACATGGTCATGTAAGTCCGGGGGGCGGGTTTCAGGGTGGGGTGGCCATGGGGGCAAGTTTCATTTTGATCGCACTTTCCTGGGATCTGAAAACCGCCCTTGCCCGCTTTCCGATTGAGCGTTGTTTCACTGTGGCAGCCCTTGGTATTGTTATTTACGCGGGGATCGGATTGCTTTCCATGTTTCTTGGCGGCGAGTTTCTTGACTATGCCCACCTGGCCAAGGTTTTCCCGGTCAGTCCGGAAATGGCACGCTATCATGCCATGCTGGGTGTGGAAATTGGGGTAGGGTTTACGGTTACAGCGATTATGTTTGCCCTGTATGCGGGCTTGTCCACGGATGGGCGGATGCGAGACGGTCTCTAATTTGCCGGATAAGAATTCAGATGTTTGAGGAAGGATCCATATTCAATCAATTGCTGGTCGAGCGGCTGAATTACTTTATTTATGTCGTTCTCCTTCTTATTGGCCTGTGGGCAATGATCGCCAAAAATAACCTGATCAAGAAGTTGATCGGGATGTCGGTTTTTCAAACCGCAATTATTCTGTTTTATGTTTCCATAGGAGTAAAGGACGGAGCCACCATCCCTATCTATTTGCCCGAGCACGACCCGCACGCCAGCCACCTGGCCCTGGAATCGAATGCGTCTGAAGTGGGGGCCCATGGTCCACAAGTTTTGGAAGCTTCCCTCGTTTCCAGTTATACCAACCCATTGCCCCATGTTTTAATGCTCACCGCTATTGTGGTGGGTGTGGCCACCCTTGGCCTGGCCCTATCCGTATGTCTTAGGATTTATCGTGGATACGGGACGGTGGAGGAAGATGAACTATTGGAAAAGCTCGAGCAAATGGATGGTCAAAC
>CALKMX010000075.1 GCA_938091675.1 uncultured Opitutales bacterium | reverse complement strand
GAAAGCCATTCCTCATAGGAGGTAGAAGATACATGTTTGACCCTGTATTTTTTAGCAACTGCCAAACCGGAGCAGAGCATTTCCACCACCGCATCTTCGTCCTTGGGGTTGATCGGATTGGCTCCACCCACCATCATGATCAAATGAACTTCAAGCTTAAGGGCTTTCATTCCCTTGAACAGATCCTGAAGATCTTTGGAATCAGCACCTGGGAATAAAGGAACCTGCACGCATTTTAATTTAACTGGGGAAGACTTACAAATGGACCGCATGCCAGAGACGACTTTAAGAATGCCTGAACGGGTGCGAGGAAGCTTGCCGTTTTCATCCGGAACGAGGGAACCTACGAATTTCAAATGGGTGGGCACTACGCCAACGGCAACTTTGGTTTTGTTATCAATGCTCATAATGTGGGCTTTGGGTTGATTGGGGTGGGGTGACTTGACTTGAATCTTTGCTTAAAAAGTAAGGATTCATTGAAAATATTCAATGATGGGCAAGGCTAAATCGGAAATGTCATTCCCATTCAACCCGAAAAGAGCTTCAAATAATTCCTATTTCTAAGTTTCAGATGTTGAAACAGGGATACTGATCTGAGCGACATGATAGCTTGGGTCGTCGGGCAAAACATCAATGTCCACCATACTTCCCGCCTTTTGTAAAAGACTTTGGCAGTTTTTACTGATGTAGCGGACCCTCAATTTTTTGCCTGCCGATTGATAACGTTCCCCAAGTTTGTGGAGAGCTTCCAGACCGGAGTGGTCCCATACCCGTGAATTTTTCATGTCTACGACCACTGAATCGGGGTCTGTGCCCGGGTTGAAACCAAGGTTGAAATCAGTAACAGATCCAAAGAAAAGGGGGCCGCTGAGATGATAAACTTTGGTGCCGTCTTCCAGGGTCCCGGTTTCCCGGTGAATATGATGAGCCGATTTCCAGGCAAAACCCAGAGCGGAAACGATCACGCCGCTGATCACCGCAAGGGCAAGGTTGTGAGTAATCACGGTAATGGCGGATACCAGTATTAGTACAAAGGCATCGGTCTTTGGAATTTTCCTGAGTATGCGAAAACTGGTCCATTCAAAAGTGCCGATCACCACCATGAACATCACCCCAGTGAGAGCGGCTAGGGGAATCTTCTCAATCAGCGGGCTGGCAAATAGAATGAATGCGAGCAGGAAAAGGCCCGCAGAAATTCCGGATAAACGGCCGCGCCCACCGGATTTGATGTTGATAATACTTTGCCCGATCATGGCACATCCTCCCATGCCCCCGAAAAATCCAGTCACTACATTGGCCGCTCCCTGGCCCAGACATTCGCGGGTGCTGTTGCCCCGGGTCTCGGTGAGTTCGTCGATCAGAGTGAGAGTCATCAAGGACTCGATCAGACCGACTGCAGCCAGAATAAAGGAGAAAGGAGCTATAAAATAGAGCGTGTCCCAATTAAGCGGAATGGAGAAAGATACCAGATTGGGGAGAGCTCCCCCAATCGAGGCCATATCACGGACAACTAAAGTATCCAGATCCAGACCAATGACCAGGAGGCTTACCGTGCCAATCGCCGCCAGAGAGGACGGGAACTGTGTGGTGATTTTAGGAAGCAAGAAAATGATCGCCATGGTCAGGGCGATTAATCCGCCCATAAGGTGGAGGTCTACTCCCTGTAACCAGGCGGCACCAGGCGTGGTCGGGCTTTCCGTAAACATGGGAAATTGAGCCTCGAAAATGACGATGGCCAGTCCGTTAACAAATCCAAACATCACAGGCTGGGGGATTAGCCTGACAAATCGACCGAGCTTTAAAATGCCGCATCCGATCTGTATAACGCCCATCAGGATAACTGCGGCAAAGAGATATTGAGTGCCCATTTCGGATCCAAGCCCAAGGGCCTCTCCACGTTCATTCCCCAAAAGAACCAGGGATACCATGATCACAGCCAGGGCTCCGGTGGCACCGGATATCATGCCCGGTCTTCCCCCAATCACTGCGGTAATCAGGCAGACCATAAAGGCGGCATAGAGCCCAATGATCGGAGTGACTCCCGCGATGATGGCGAAGGCAACGGCCTCGGGAACGAGGGCGAGGGCCACAGTCAGACCGGAAAGCAGGTCGTCTTTTGCTTGAAGGCGGTTGCCAAATTTTCGATAGATGAGTTGAAACACTGGATTGGGATTTGTGGGTTGATACTTTGCCCGGCGTTATGAGGAATGTGACATTCGTGATGAAACCCAGTTGAGCGGGATCACGGATTTATACCTCCACCTGACACCATGTGCTAAAATCAGCACAAAGGATTATCCTTAAAGCAAAAGCCTAAGTTCAACAAGGACATCTTCGAATCGGAAAAAAGTCGACTCTCCCAATCATGTAAGCAACTTGATGAATAACATTATGATTGAAAAAATTATCACTCATCCGGGAGGTGCCCATAAAGATGAATTTCTCGCCTGCTCGATTCTGCTGGCTGAATATCCCGTGGTTATTTTTCGCCAGGATACAAGTGAAGGAGACTTATTGGATCCAGCCACCGCCGTGATTGATGTGGGGCACCGTCACGAGCCAGGTCTCCATAATTTTGACCACCACCAATTTCCACGCGATGCCAAGCCGACCTGCTCCCTCTCCTTGGTCTTGGATCATTATGGGATTTATAAGGATGCCCTGACTTTTTGCCCGTGGCTTGAGGTGGCTGAATGGTTTGATTGCCGGGGACCCAAGGATACCGCGGAATGGCTCGGTGTGGAGCGTGATACCGTGGGTAAACTTAACTCGCCCATTGATGTGAGCCTCCTGCAGGCTTTTGCCAGATCTGATTCGCACTCACCTGGCGAGCCAGTTTGGGAACTTATGAAAATGATTGGTGGGGAACTCCTTACCTATATCCGGGGCTTGCGTGCCCGGATTGAACAGGTGGCAAAAGTTGCTGAGGTGTGGGAAATAAACCAGCAGGGGAAATCGGGTAAGGTGATGTTTGTACCGAGGTTGGATCATAACATTGATGAGATTTCTGGTGCGATGGGATGGCATGTCAAAGAACTGGGTATGGAAGAAGATATAGTTGCTCTGGTCTACCCCGACAGCAGGGGAGAGGGCTATGGAATGAAACGATTCAATGATCGTCCGGAAATGGATTTTTCCAGAATCGGAAATGAGCCAGAGGTTCGCTTTGCCCATGCCCGTGGATTTATTGCCAAGGTGGAACCGGTGGAGATTCAAAGGGCGAAGGAATTACTCTTTAAGGCCTTTGAAAGTAAGACATAGAACCTCTTTTAAAAGATATGCTCCTGCTTAGGTGCGTTTGTATTCTGCTTGGATTACCACCCCTGTCAGCTGCTAAAGAGCTAAAATTTGAGGTCGAGGAAATTCATCGAAACCTGGCTGAAGCCTGTGCAGTGGGAGATCTGGATCAGGACGGGGATTTGGACATCGTTTCCGGGGAATACTACTATTTGAATCCACAGTGGAATCCGGTTTCCTTCAGGGAATTAGGAGGATTTGGGAAGGATTATTTGCAGGACAACGGAGACCATCTCTTCGATGTGGATGGGGATGAATGGCTCGATATTGTATCCGGGCAGTTTACGCAGTCCGAGGTCTTATGGTTCAGGAATCCTGGGGAATGGCCAATAACCGGGGACAGAGATTGGGTGCGTCAAACCCTCTTCGATACGGACTCGAAGAAAAATGAAATCTCTTTTTTGCGGGATATGGATGGAGATGGCGATTTGGACTACATTGCCAATAGCTGGGTGGACCGCGAACCTATGAAAGCATTTTTATATGCAAGGGATGGACAAAAGCCTCGCATGCAAAGTCACATCATCTTTCCCCAAGGGAACGGGCATGGCCAGGGATTTGGGGATATTAACGGCGATGGGTTTGAGGATATCGTTTATAAGTATGGCTGGTATGAGAGGCCTGGACAGAACCCATTTGGCCAGGAATGGAGACAAAGAAATGACTTTACCCTGCCATTTGCCAGCTGTCCGATCGTTATTTTCGATCTAAACAAGGATGGCCGCCAGGATCTGATTTGGGGCAATGGGCACGACTATGGCTTATACTGGCACGAGCAACTCAAGCCCAAAGAGGACGGAACAACCCGTTGGAAACATCATTTGATCGACGATTCAATCAGTCAACTGCATGCACTCACCATGGCAGACTTGGACCGGGACGGGCAGCAGGAGATCATCACCGGCAAACGCTACTACGCCCATAGTGGGAGAGATAAAGGTGCGGAAGATCCAATAGTCATAGTCCGGTATTCCTATCACCTCCAGCCCACCGGCGAGGTAGTTTTTGAACGTGATCTTCTAAGCGAGGGAAGAGCAGGGACGGGCTTACAGATTAGAGTGGCGGACCTGGATGATAATGGATGGTTGGACTTGGTGGTTTCAGGAAAGACTGGTTTACACATCTTAAAAAACCAAGGCCTTCCTTAACTCATTTACTACCCTTTTCCTACGCTCTCTAATTTCTCCGCCTCAATTTCCCACTCGTAAGTTCGTTGTTCTAGCTTGCGGGCAACGCTGGCGGCCTGGTTGTTCAGTTGCTTGGCTTTTTCGGGATCGTCATATACTCCAGATCCCGATAGCTGCTCGTTGATGGAGGTTTGCTGCTCCTCCAGTGCGATAATTTCCTTTTCCAGTTTTCGGACAAGATCCTGCAACTTCCCACGCTCCGCTTTCCCCTTTTCCCTTTCCTGTGAGCGAAGCCTTCGCTTATCTTTAGCACTTAGAGAATTTTGTTCCTGCTGTTTGCTTGCGTGCTGATCCGGGCGGGCATCGCGCAATCCTTCCACCAGTCCAGACTGGGCACTGGCGGATCCGGATTTCCACAGATAGTAATCATAATTTCCGGCATAGTTGGTGATTCTGCCCGCTTCGATTCGGATGGTCCGTTTTCCCAGTTTGCGGATAAAATGCAGGTCATGACTGACAAAGACCAAGGTGCCCTGGAAGTCCTCGAGTGCATGAATCAAGGCATCGATACTGGCCATGTCCAGGTGGGTGGTTGGTTCGTCCAGGAGCAGGAGGTTGGGCGGGTCGAGCAGAAGTTTTACCAGGGCAAGCCGGCTTTTTTCTCCACCGCTTAAAACTTTAACCGGTTTAAAGACATCGTCTCCCCGGAAAAGAAATGCACCAAGAAGATTGCGTGCCTGCTGTTCGGATGCCCCTGTGCTTAGTTGAAGGGATTCATCGAGCACGGTTGTGTGCAGGTTGAGGGTCTCCACCCGTTGCTGGGAAAAATACCCAACAGATACATTGTGGCCCAGTTCGCGTTCACCTGCCTCCAGTGGGACTAGATCGGCCAGAATTTTTAGCAGGGTTGACTTTCCCGCACCATTAGGGCCGACCAGGGAGATTCTCTCAAGCTTTTCGATCTCAAGGTTTAAATCATTGTAGACCAAATGATTGCCATATGCTTGACGGACATCCGACAGTTTGACCACCTTTTGTCCGCTCCTTGTCGGCTGAGGGAATGCAAAGGCAATGGTTGCCTCGCTCCCTTCAGGCGGATCAATTCGTTCCATTTTTTCCAGTAGTTTTATCCGTGCCTGTGCCTGGGATGCCTTGGAGGCTTTGGCACGAAAACGCCGAATGAAATCTTCATGGTGTGCAATTTCACGCTGTTGGTTTTGGTAGGCGGCGAGGTGCTGGGCCCGTCTCTCTTCCCTTTGTACGAGGTAATGATCGAAGTCTCCCTGGTAGCGGTTAATTTTTTGGTTGGAGATTTCCAGGATACCGGTGCATACACCATTGAGGAATTCGCGGTCATGCGAGATCGTTAGTAGGGATCCGGAAAATTTTTGCAACTGGTCCTGGAACCAACCGAGGGTTTCCAAGTCCAAATGATTGGTCGGTTCATCTAGCATCAGGAGGTCCGGATCCATCACCAGTAAGCGGGCAAGATGAGCACGCATGATCCACCCACCACTCAAAGTTTTTGCCGGTTTGTTAAAATCATTCTGCTGGAAGGCAAGCCCAGCCAGAATCTTTTTTGCCCGTGCTTCCAAATTATATCCGTCCAATTCGGCAAAGCGTTCGAGTGTCTGAGCTCTTTCCGGGTAATCATCCGTAGTTGTGCGAAGTGTATAAATAACCTTTTCCAATTCGTCGGAAATGGCGGTGGCAAGTTCGAGCACAGTTTCATCTCCGGCAGGGGCACTTTCCTGGGGCAGGTAGCCAATGCGGATATTACGCTCCCATTCGATCATGCCCTCATCTTCCTGATTCTTGCCAAGTAGAATGGAAAAGAGCGTGGTTTTTCCCGCTCCATTGGCTCCGACCAAGCCCATACGCTCCCCGCGGGCGATCCGCAGAGAGATCTCACGGAAGAGAATTTTCGGTCCGTATCGTTTGCTAAGGTTGGAGAGAGTGAGCATCGGGAGTAGAGAGCAGAAAGGTTTACAGGTATGCAAATTTTGGCAAAGAAAATTGCAGCAAACTAATGTAACAATTGCCACAAACTCGAGCATTAGTTTTGCGGGCGGTGAATAGATTGCTAAATTGGATAGTAATGTCGAATAGCTTGTCCATGGATACTCTTGATCAAAGATCTGCCGGTAAAATGGCTCAAATTTGGTGGCTGCGTGCTGTTTGCCTCAGCGTGATGGTAATTTTGCTGGTTGGTGGTATTACCCGGTTGACAGGTTCTGGTTTATCGATGGTGGATTGGCGCCCCGTTTCTGGAATCCTTCCTCCCATTGGCGAGCAGGCATGGCTCGATGAATTTTCCCAGTACCAGCAATCCCCCCAGTACAAGCTGGTCAATAAGGGGATGTCACTGGATGAGTTCAAATATATCTTTTTCTGGGAGTATTTACACCGGGTATTAGGCCGGATTGTGGGCCTTATCTGTTTAGCCCCCTATCTATGGTTCCTTCTATGTGGAAAATTGTCGAACTCCCTGAAAAAGAAAGGTGCATTACTGGTTTTTCTGGTTTGTGCACAGGGACTGATGGGATGGTACATGGTAAAAAGTGGGTTGGTGAAAGACCCTGAGGTCAGCCATTTTCGATTGGCTGCTCATTTGAGCCTCGCCTTTGCCATTTTCGGGCTGGCGTGGTGGACTTCGCTCGGTTTGATGCCAAATCATTCGGGCAAATCACCCTTGCCGACCCACAGTTTTAAAAAATGGGCTATTGTTTTGGTTTTCGTTCTAGGTCTGCAAATTGTTTACGGGGCATTCACTTCAGGGATGAAGGCAGGTTATGGGTTTAATACCTATCCGTTGATGGGGGGGGAACTGATGCCGGAGGCTCTTTTTTCGGCCAGTCCTTTTTGGACTAATTTTGTTTCCGATAAATTTTCTGTGCAGTTTATTCACCGCTGGATGGGTACAAGTCTGGCAATTGGCTTGTTATACTTTTGCTGGCTTACGCTCAAATCTGGTTGTCTGAATGCCTGGCTTTCGAAATGGACTAAACGAGCCGCCTTTTTTGTAGCCCTTCAATTTGCCCTGGGCGTTGCTACCCTTCTTTACATTAGCGATTACCCAGTCTTCCTTCCCCTTGTTCACCAGTTTACCGCCTTATTTCTTTTCGCATCCTTGCTCGCTCTGATTCAGGGGTATGGATGGGCAGAAGCGAAGGAATAATTAACCAACTTCATGGGTGTGAATGCTTGAGCAGTTCAATACTGCAGTCTCAGAATAGTTTTTTTGTTGAAGAGTCTCTTCTTCAGAAAAGCCGTTTATTTTACCAGTTGTCTGTGCGGAAGGGCGAGGCAGGTAATCCTTCCTGATTGTAGAGGTTGGCACGGATGGGGCAGATGTAATAGGCGTAGCGGACCGCAACCGGATTTTTTACCTGAGGGGATGATGCCACAACTTGTTTTCCGTCAATAACAGCATCAGCGGGAAACCATTGTTTGTCCGCTCCGGCAATTTCAAACTCGGCAAGCTTGCCATTCG
>CALKMX010000074.1 GCA_938091675.1 uncultured Opitutales bacterium | reverse complement strand
ACATGAAATCATCCCTCCCCCGTACTCCCTTTTCGTCCAGCTTCCCCTTGCCAAATCCCAGAGCCATGATCCATTTCCTGGGGCCGTCCTTCTGCTTGCCTAGAATGAGTGGAGCGATTGATTTACCATCAATAACCAAGTCATCGGGTACCTTGCCGCCGCCCAGTTCGACAAAGGTAGGGAGCAAATCACTAAAATCAGTAAGTGCTTCAGTCACCACTCCGGCAGGTACCTTTCCTGGGCAGTTCACTATGAAGGGTGCGCAGACACCTGCTTCCACCTCCTTTGATTTTCCTCCGTTTAGTTTTTTACCATTACGGGTTCCGGTGATACTTCCTGTACTGCCATTGTCGGTGGTAAAGATAAGAATGGTATTATCTCTAATGCCCTGGCTGTCCAGTTCATCGACTATCTGCCCAACTGCCTTGTCCATATACCGCACCATCGCTTTATGTCTGTCCAGTTTACTGGCAGCCTTGGGTTCGTCCGGAGTGGTTACCAAAGGGGTATGGGGAAGGGCCATGGGAAAATAGATACACATGGGATCTTTCTTATGCTTTTTCATGAATGTAAACATGTGATCAAGAAACACATCGGTTCCGAACTTCCCTTCATAGGTTTTACTTCCCTCAGGCGTGTTGATGTATGGGTTCTGATATCGTTCTGCACTTGCTGGATTGCCCGTTTCAAAACCTGTCCACATTGCCCAGTCATCAAACCCATGTTTCTTCATCGCCTGTGGTTCCACCCGGAAATCATTAATCTGCCACTTGCCAGCCGCAAAAGTGGAATAGCCTAAATCTTTCATTAACCGGGCAAAGGTGGTGTTTTCCTTATGCTTCCAGTCAAAATATCCAATTCCCCAACGGGGAACATCCCAGTGATTCACATATCCATTACGGAATGGATACTTCCCGGTCAGCAAAGTGGCACGCGATGGTGTGCACTGGGGCATAGAATAAGCATTGTTGAACTGCATGCCACCTGCGGCCAGAGCATCGATATTTGGAGTCTTAATATCCTCGGCCCCGTAGCAACTAATCCACTCCTTGCCCAGATCATCGAGCATAATGAAGAGGATGTTTGGCTTCTGATTGGTTGCCTGCTCGGAAAATAGGGAACCAGCATGAAAAAGAACGGTAATAATGAGAATGAGACGCATCATAGATTTAAAATTGGGCTGGGGAATATTCTTAGTTTACTCACCCCTAGCCAAACAAGAAGATAACCCGTGCTCGATTCATTTCGTTTGCCAAGGACTTGTATCTTTTGAAGGCTCGGCAAAAGTCCTATGAACCGAACTGCTCTTTTTTCTCTGCTTTTTTTCATGCCTGCTCTTGGTTACGCCGCCAAGTGGTACAAGGGTAATACCCATGTGCACACCGTCATTTGCGGACATGCCGACTCCACCCCTGAATTCGTCGCCCAGTGGTATCATGACCGCGGGTACAATTTCCTGGTTCTGAGCGAGCATAACCATTTTATCGATCCTTCTATCATCAAGCTGAAGGGCGATGTGCGGGATGATTTCCTGCTCGTTCCAGGAGAGGAAATTACTGGTCCCATCCATTTTACCGCGATGAATATTTCCCGCTTGGTCCCCTGGCAGTTTAAGGACAAGAACCGTTCCAGGGTCATGCAAAACTATGTGGATGAAACCGAGAAGGCGGGCGGAACCAACATTCTCAATCATCCAATTTACTCCCGTACCGTTCAGGTTCATGAGATCACCCCGGTCAAAAATCTCTACATGTTCGAGCTATACAACGCTCATCCGGGAGTGAGGAATTTTGGGACCGCTCACCTCCCAACCACCGAGCAGCTCTGGGATGCCCTCCTTGAAAAGGGCATGACCATGTGGGGCGTATCCTCGGATGATGCCCACAAATTACAAAAGTGGGGAGAAAAGGAGAACAACCCCGGTCGAGGCTGGGTCATGGTGAAGTCCGATGACCTGACCTCCGATGCCATCACCAAGGCGATGCTGCGTGGTGATTTTTATTCCTCTTCCGGAGTGATGCTCAACAAACTGGTTCGAAGCTCTTCCAAAATCGAAATCTCAGTCAATGAGGATGAGACCGCCTGTGAACTTGCTTCCGAATTCCTCTTCGGCCGCCCCGTTCGGAAGGGCAAGCCCGGAACCTTTATCGAGTTTACTGGCCCGGGTGGCGAAGTGGTCAAAGCCGTTGAAGGTCTTTCCGCCTCCTGCGAGGCCAAAGGTGCCTACCTGCGGGCCAAGGTCACCCATCGCGTAAAAACCGAGGACGGAAAACTTCTCGAGTACTATGCCTGGTCCCAGCCCGTCTTTACCGACGGCCGCTGATGTTAAACTGATTGATTGAAATTAATAAACCGTCGTGCTATGGTTTATTAATTGAAGGGCTTTTCTAAAGATCAGGTAATCTCTGCACTCACCAGACTGGGAGTACTTGCGGGTGAAAAATCACTCCAATTAAACCTCTGCATTTACGGAGGTTGTACAATGATGCTAGCCTATGACCGTAAGCGAATTACCCGTGATATTGATGCCGTCTTTCATCCATCTGCACAAATCCTTCCCCTGGTTAAACGGGTGGCAAAGGAACAGGGACTTCCTGATGATTGGATAAACGATGAAGTTCGCCAGTTTTTGGCTACCCGGGAATCCAAAAGAGATCTACCCATAGATGTTCCGGGCATTCAAGTAACGGTATCTACTGCCGGTTATTTGCTGGCAATGAAAGCCTTGGCCTGCCGAAGGGCTTTGCCCGGGTATAAAGGTGATGAGGAAGACCTGCGTTTTTTGATCCGCAAGTTGAAGATTGGCAAAATCGACGAAATTCAATCATGGATCGATAAGTATTATCCGGATGATTCTCCATCAGCATCTGATCGTTCATTTCTCGCACAATTGATTAAGGAGGAATCGTCATGAAAAACCCAAACGATCGTCCCCACACCCTAGCTGAGGTTGCGGTCCAAGCGGAAAGTTTGGAAGAGTTTGGTCTCTTGCTTCGTGATTGGATTCACCATGTAACCCGCAGTGATGTGAGTAACCGGCCTGCCTTGGCTCTGGCGATCTCACTTGCCCCGTCCATTCTTAAAAAGAAATTTACTGAAGGTCAGGTGGCGGATGCCTACCTTGCCGCCTATGCCGAGTGGATTGCCGATCAGGCGGGCATCGATCGACCGCCCTGGGTTAAGGAATCCAATCGCTCGATCAAGGACCCCTGGTTTTCAGACAATGCCCGTACATCCTTATTGATTGATACACCAGCGTCGTTTCGCCAGCGTGGTATTTTTACCATTCCGGAAAAAGTGGTTCACTTGCGTCGTGGCCGTCCTAGGGTCAGTCTGGAACAGAAGCGTGCCAAGGCTCGCGAGCGCGACCTTCGCTATCGTGAAAAAATCCGCCACAAGCTCAAGAGACTGAGGGAACTGGAAAACGCCGGACTTCTGTGAGCATCATGGGGAAAACCCGTGAATAATTTGTGAATAACATCGCTATTGGCTTATCTATCTGTAGGGTAGGCTGATGTCTTTTGAAACACTCGGCCTTGGGCCAAACCTTTTACGATCAATTGGGGAGGTTGGATACTCGACCCCCACGCCCATTCAGGCTGAAGCTATTCCCTTGATTATCGATGGTAATGATCTGATTGGAATTGCCCAGACTGGTACTGGTAAGACCGCAGCCTTTACCTTGCCCATGCTCGAAACCCTCGAGCGCCTGACCAGCGATCCTTCCCGCCGTGGGAAGACGCGTGCATTGGTCCTGTCTCCCACCCGCGAACTTGTTGTGCAGATTCACGACAATGTTAGTGCTTATGCCAAGCATCTCCCACTCAAGGTTGCCACCATTTACGGTGGCGTAAATGAGGGGCCACAAAAGAAGGCCCTTCAGCATGGGGTGGATCTCGTCATTGCCACACCCGGTCGATTGATGGACTTGATGGGGCAGGGGGTTGCCGATTTCTCCGGTCTTGAATTTCTCGTCCTTGATGAAGCCGACCGCATGCTCGATATGGGATTTCTTCCCAATATCCGTAAGATTGTGCTCGAACTGCCCAAGAAAGGCAGGCAGACCCTGCTTTTCTCCGCCACGCTCTCTCGTGACATTGAAAAACTGACCAAGGAATTTCTTTACAAGCCAAAAACCGTAGAGATTGGTCGCCGGACCAACCCTGCCGACACCGTTGAGCAATGCATCCACCAGGTAACCAAGTCGGCAAAAATGCATTTGCTCACCCATCTCCTTGAGGACAACCAGCTTCACACCGTGCTTGTTTTTACCCGTACTAAATATGGGGCGGACCGGGTGGCCAAACAACTTAGCCGCAACAAAATTAAGGCGGGAGCCATTCATTCGAACCGCACCCAAAACCAGCGAGCCCGTGCTTTGCAGGACTTTAAGGACGGAAAATTACGCGTACTGGTTGCCACTGATATTGCCGCCCGCGGGATCGATGTCGAAGGCATCACCCACGTGATTAATTTTGATTTCCCTCCCCATCCCGAGGATTATGTCCACCGGATTGGTCGGACAGGCCGGGCCAACAATGTGGGGCATGCCATCAGTTTTGTCACTCCAGACGACAGCGGTGCCCTGCGTACACTGGAGCGCAAGATCAAGCGAACGATTTACAATAAAAGGCCCGAAGGCTTTGACCCGTCGAAAATCCCGTCACCTCCACCACAATCTTCCCCCGCGGGCAGAGGTAATAGTGGCGGAGGTTCTTCTTTCCGCCCCAAAAAATCCGGCGGATTTGGAGGAGGTGGTGGAAGTGGAGGAGGCGGGAAACCGCGTCGCCGCTTCGGACAACGCCGCTCATCCGGTCGCTAAATAAATCTTTTCCC
>CALKMX010000073.1 GCA_938091675.1 uncultured Opitutales bacterium | reverse complement strand
CCGAATCGGTTCGACAATTAATCAAGGGTGTGGAGCTCGCAACCAAGATACCCAATGTAGAATTACTCATTTTGGCCAGAGGGGGTGGCTCCATGGAAGACCTTTGGTCTTTCAATGACGAACACCTTGTCCGAACCCTCGCTAAATGCCAGATTCCCACAATCTCCGCAATTGGGCATCAAACAGATTTTGTTTTGACTGACTTTGTGGCTGACTTGCGTGCAGAAACTCCGTCTGGCGCAGCTGAATGGATTAGCTCCCAATATCTGCAGCAAGTAGACCGATTGTACCAACTCGAACAATGGCTTCTGAGAATTCCCCTGGACTTCCTCGCCCGTGCCAAGGAAAAACTTTTCCTATTGGAAACGACTTTGGCCAAAATATCTCCCCAGGCACGAATGGAACGCTACCATCAACAATTGGATGATTTGGAGCACCGCTTGCAAACCTCCACCCAAAATCATTTAGACAAAATAAATCATACATTAACCTCATTGGAACAGAGATTGTACGCGAACAGCCTTCCTGCTGCGATGAAGCGTGGTTTCGCCTATCTTTCCGACAAGAATGGCAACTTGATCCGCTCGATTGAAAAATTAGATTCCGGGAAGATAATCCGGGCTCATTTAGAAGATGGGAGCCGGGAGCTTGAGGTCCTTCCTGAGGATTCAGGCTAAGTCATACTCCGTAAATTTGCCCAGGTTTTTACAGCCCATTCTTACATACAAATTATGCCCGCCCTTCCATTCGCTGAAGAGCAGGCAATCATCATAGCCCAAATCTCTGGCATAGAAAGTCATGCGGGTGATTAACTCTTCGCCAAGCCCCAAACCACGCAATTCTTTGGGAACATAAAGCATGTTGATAATCCTGTAGCGGTCGGTCGAACGCCCAAAACCAGCCATGGCGCATGGATGGTTTTGTGGGTTTGTCAGCATAAACAGGTTTTTTGAAGTGTGCATCTGCTTCGCCATTTGAGTAATTGCACTAATGTCCATCGGTGGGTCGGCTTCCAACGCAAACTGCTGTGCCCAAACCCGTGCCCGTGCCCAATCTATGCTACTAACGGGACTTAAATTATAATCCTCAAACTTTAACGATTCATCACTATTACAGGTCTGAAACAGTTTGAAACTACGAATGGTTGAGCTTTGGGATTTAGCACCCAACCGTTCTCTGCATTCCAGATAATGTTTGACCACACTCTCTGGCCCGCTCACCCCCTGAAGACACCACTTCTTCCTGATCGAGTATTTGGCTAAGGCTTCGACCCCTGGTATGTCCCCTTGAGAGAGCAATAAATAATTGGAAGGAGTGTGCAATCCGCAGAGACGGATTGATCCATCACAAAATACATTTCCAGACCAGCCTCTATTTGAAGTTTTCTCCCGGTTCTCTATGATTTGCCAAAATAGATTATTCCAACCTTCCTTCTCCCGCAAAAATGGTAGAGCCTTTCTCTTCCAATCGGCAAGTTCAGCATATGTCTGTATCCTGTATTTCAAATATATTTCGGCAATTAATCGGTCTAAAGTGATTTCGGATGGTCAAGGGGGCAAGCAAGTTGTAGGACATAGGGATATGGAAGGTTCCCAAAATCGATATAACCAAAGAGGCGTTTCTTCGAGTAAGGAGGAAGTACACCGAGTTGTGGACCGGATGGATCGGGGTCTTTATCCGGGAGCCTTTTGCAAGGTGACTCACGATGCCCTGACCGGTCGGGAAGAATTTTGCAATATCATCCATTCGGATGGGGCAGGTACTAAATCGATTCTCGGATATCTCTGGTACCGGGAAACAGGAGATGCCTCAGTTTTTAAAGGCATTGCTCAGGATAGCCTGGTCATGAACCTCGATGACTTAGCCTGTGTAGGTGCATGGGACCGGGTAATGATTTCGAGCACGGTCAACCGGAACGCCAGGAACTTTCCCGCAGAAGCCCTTGCCGCCTTGATCGAAGGTACGGAGGAATTTTTGCAAACCATGCGAGATCTCGGAATCTCCGTTTCAAGTGGGGGAGGGGAAACCGCCGATGTGGGCGACCTGACCGGTACAGTGGCGGTGGACTCCTGTGCGGTGGCGGTGATGGAACGCAGTCGGGTGATCGATAATTCCCAAATCTGCCCCGGGCTTGCCATCGTTGGACTTTCATCCTGCGGACAGGCAAATTATGAAAAATTTGAAAACAGTGGAATCGGCAGCAATGGACTGACCAGTGCCAGGCACGAACTTTTATCCAAACACTATTTTCATCAATATCCCGAGACTTGTGATCCCAACACTCCGGAGGAATACATTTATTGTGGCCCCTACCGCATGTCCGACCCCCTCCCTGGATCCAATCTGAGTGTTGGGCAGGCCCTGCTCAGCCCAACCCGCACCTATTTGCCAGTAGCCAAAGCAGTTGCCCATGAACTGGGTGAACATTTGAAAGGGCTGGTTCATTGCTCGGGCGGTGGGCAAACCAAGTGCCTTCGCTTTGGTACCGGGGTACACCATATCAAAGATAATTTATTTGGAATCCCGCCCTTATTTGCAGAAATTCAAAAAGCCTCCGGAACCACGGATAAAGAGATGCACCAGGTTTATAATATGGGACATCGGCTGGAAGTTTATTGCAGGGAAGAACAGGCAGGCAAGGTGATTGAAATTTCCAAATCCTTCGGTATCGATGCCCGGGTAATTGGACGAACGGAGTCTACAGAAAGGCCCGATCAGGCAAACCAGGTTACTATCCGTCGGGATGGGGTTGAGCTTTCCTATGGCTGAAAAATATTCCGTTCCCCTGCTGCAAGCTCACCAACTTATTCGTGAGACCTGGGGGGAGATCAAGCCTCGCACCAGTATCATTTGTGGTTCCGGTTGGGGAGAAATTGTTGATGGTTTATCGCCCGTATCCTGCATTTCCTACGAGCATTTCGGGCTGATGGGGAAAACCACGGTCAGTGGGCACAAAGGCAATCTCTGGCTGGCCAAGCCACAAGGGGTTGAAATTCTAATCTTTCAGGGTCGCCGCCATTATTATGAGGGAGCGGGGTGGGCACCTGTGATTTTTCCAGCTCTGCTTACCCATGAGCTTGGTGTAGATAATTTTTTGCTCACCAATGCGGCTGGAGGTATCCGTGAAGATTTGCATCCTGGGGACATGATGGTGTTTACTGATCACCTCAATTTCATGGGGAGCAATCCACTGATCGGGCAGGTCCCGCACCCTGCCATTCCTCGATTTCCTGACCAGTCAGAAGTGTATGACTCTGCCCTTCGTAAAAAGATTCATCAGGCGGGCAATGTGGCCGAGCAAACGATCAGGGAGGGCAACTACCTCGCACTTTCCGGACCTGCCTTTGAGACTCCCGCAGAAATTAAGGCTTTTGCAAGGCTTGGTGCCGACGCGGTAGGGATGTCGACCGTGCCTGAAGCCATAGTGGCTAATGCATTGGGACTAAAAGTTGGGGCAATTTCCTGCATTAGCAACTTAGCTGCGGGAAGGTGCTCCAATGCATTAAGTCATGAGGATGTGACGGAAACATCTAGGCTAGCCCTTCCCCAAATGACCCAACTTTTGGCCAGCCTTGTGCCCACTTTGTAGATTTAAAAAAATTTACAAGAAACGGTTAATGTCAGCCCCATTGGGCAACGAGCATGTTTCCTTTTTCCCAAACCATCGGTAACGCAA
>CALKMX010000072.1 GCA_938091675.1 uncultured Opitutales bacterium | reverse complement strand
ATACGCTAACAGTACGAGTAGTAGACGATTTAAACGAATCGTTCGAAAAGTCTTTCATCGTCTATCTCCGTAACCAAATAGAAGACCTGGATGGGGATGACATCGAAGATTTCTATGATGAGGACATCGACGGGGATGGATATACCAATGAGCAGGAAATAGAGGAGGGGACCAACCCAAGGGACCGGTACTCCTATTCCAATAAACCAATTCTGAGAACCAGAATGGGAGTATTAAACGAGGATGGTTCAATCGATCTGAGCGGGAGCGTTATCGAAGATGGGCAAGGGGAGATTACCGATTTTGGATTCGTAATTTCCTCCCGCATTTCCATCGATCCTCAAAAATCTACGGTTTACTGGTTGCGAGGAGTGGGAGAACCGGAAGGATTTAAACTTACAGTAACCGAAAGCCCGTTTGAGCAGGTGATGTATTTCCGGGCATGGGCAAAGAATGTTGCAGGGTATGGAATTGGGCCGGTCAAAAAGGTGGTCATTCCCGAAGCTCCCAAGCCATGGTGGGGAACGGTTGAGGAAATGGCAGGAGGGTGGAAAACTTCCGATTGGTTTGGAACATTTAAATATTATGAGCAGGGATGGCTTTACCATGCACGGTTAGGCTGGTTGTACTCATCTCCGGCCAAGGAAAACAGTGTATGGCTATGGAAAGAAGATAAAGGTTGGTTGTGGACCAAGGGGAATATTTGGCCCTACCTATGGTGGCATAGAACAGGGAATTGGCTCTATTTAGTACCCGGTAAAGAAGCAGAGCCAGTCAGGCTTTTTGATTACTCGACTCAGTCCTACCAATAGGAGTTAGCCAGACTGCCTGTTTTCACCTCAAAGCGGTCGTTGACTTTGAGCGTAAAATCAAGAGGATTAATGCCTTTTTATAATTTCTATTAGTGATGTCGAGTAACGATCAAAACGAGGATCCCAAGAAAAACGATGTGCCTGAAAATGAACAGGCAGATGGACTTTCGGCCGAGCAGGCTGCAGAGGCTCGTCCCTATGACGAAGTGGAAGCATGGAAAAAAAGTAAAAATGCTCTCTTTTCCGTACTGGGCATTATTGCCCTGGGCGTGGCCATCTCTTCCTTTTACCACAATTCTCAAAAGGAAGAAGCAGCCGAAAGAAGCCTGCGCTTCCTGAATGCAAGCTTGGGCGATGTGGGATCGGAGGAAAAGTTTCTCTCCTTTGCCGAAGATTATGATGATACCCTGGGGGGAGTTGCCCAGTACCGGGCGGCCTCCATCCAGTATGGCGAAGGCAGGTATGCGGAATCAGCAGAAAACTTCCTTATTGCGGCAAAGCGTTTATCCGGAGATCCGTTACGAGGACGTGCCAGAATTGGACATGCCGTATCCCTCATGAAGGATGGAAAAAACGAGGAGGGTAAATCTGCCCTTCTGGTAATTGCCAACGATGATACCCTTTTGAATGTGGATAGGTTTGAAGCGCGCTACCTGCTGGGAGTGGAGGCATTAGGGGCAGATAACAGGGAGGGGTATGAAGCCCAGCGGACAGCTTTGGGTGAAGATGAAAAAGCGGCTGATTATTTGTCCCGCTTGGTCGAGTTTGAAAAATTGAACCGTTTATACAACCAGGCGGAATCATTGCCCGACATCAACCTTGCCAAAGGAGCAGAATATTTGAGTGAGCAAAGAAAGCGCAAGGGAGTGAAAGAGACTGAAAGCGGAATTCTTTACGAGGTGTTAAAAGATGGAAATGGATCTTTGCCTGTGCTTACGGATGAGGTGGAAGTTCACTATCATGGGACCCTGGTAAACGGCGAAGTATTTGACTCTTCGAGGGACCGTGGCGAGCCGGCAAAATTTCGTTTGAACCAGGTAATTGCGGGATGGACTGAAGCCCTGCAACTAATGAAGGTTGGGGCGAAGTGGAAAATCTTTATCCCCGCAGATCTGGCCTATGGTAAAAATGGGAGTAATTCCATCGGGCCCAACGAGACCCTTACATTTGAGGTGGAACTTTTATCTATTACACCACCCATTGTGGAACCGGAACTTCCCGACCTGAATGATTCGGAACCTTTGCCCGCAGTTTTCCCCGAGGATTCCAATGAATCAGCCAAGGCAGTAGCAAAAGAAAAATCAGAGCAAAAGAAAAAAGACGCTACCAAGCCTGCTAAAGGGCAAGAGAGCAACGCATCGAAATAATTTGATGCAATAATAAGGGGGCTTAGATGCCTAGGGGGGGTATTACCCAGAATCTACGCATGAATGGATTGGCGTATATCGTTAGCGGTTTTTTCCCCGCATAGTTTTTCGACCAGGGATAGGCCAAACTCAATCGCGGTGCCCGCTCCCCGTGAAGTAATCAAATGACCATCGGTCACCACTGCCTGATCTGTAATCATTTGAGGAAGTTCATTGGCGATGCTGCCATGTCCGGTGAAATTTGTATTTTCGAGAAGGCCTGCATCCTTAAGCAGCAAAGGGGCCGCACAAATTGCACCGATTGGCCGGTCAAGGTCGGCAAATTGTTTGATCAGGGATATGAAACTTGGGTTTTTGCGGAGTTCAAACACCGCTGGCCCACCAGGAATGATTAAAAGGTCAAAGAGTTCTGGGTTTGTTTCAGCAAGGAATTGGTCGGCCTTAAGTACAATGCCTGAGCGGCCACAAACTTCGAGCTGTGGTTCGCAGGATACCAGGACAACTTCGACATCTGCCCGTCTTAAAAGATCGACTGGGCAGGTGGCCTCGATTTCCTCGAACCCGTGAGCGAGAGGAACGAGGACTTGTGGGATCATGCTTTGCAGATTTGAGAATCAGGCAGCTTTGACCTTATCCTTTGCGGGCTTGGATTCTTTCTTGGTCTCTTTGCTGGGGGAGGATTTTTCGGATCCGCCTGAGTCAGGAGACTTGGATTCGGACGAGCTTTCATTTTTCTCTCCTCCAGACTTTTTCTTGTAGTCGGTCTCATAGAACCCGGTTCCCTTAAAAATAAGACCGGCACCCAGGCCAAGCAGGCGCTTGGCTTTGCGTTTTTTGCATTTTGGACAGCTTTTGACGGGAGAATCGTTCATGGATTGAAAGAGTTCCCATTGGTGGTCACAAGCCCCGCACTGATAATCATAAGTTGGCATAAAGAAATATTTTAAACTCAGAATTTCCAGAAGTCAGGAAAAATTCTTCATTCGTAATGCACAAGAGTAAGCAATTAATATCCAGGATCCGACAAAGAAGGATAAGCCATACAAAGGAAGGGCGAGCAGGAAAATGCCCCAGAACGCAATAACGGGAAGGGCGAGAGGTTTCCAGCCACCAATAACCTGCTGGGCGAGGATACGGAGCCGGAATACATCACGAAATTCCTCGTGCTTTAAGTAGGCCATAAATGCGGATAAGAAAAACATGGGAGAGAAAAAACCAGCAACGGCTAACGGCAGGTAGGCAACCACGCCCAATAATCCAAAGGTTAAGAAATAAAGCAGGAGGCTGATGATCCACCCAGCTACCATGGGAATGCCTACAAACAAGACCAGCATGGCGAATAAACGAAGGCCACAAACAAATAATTCCGGCCAGTTCATTTCTGACCATTCGGGCAGGTCGAGTTGCTGGCTACGACGGAGCCTGCGTCCGTAAATCAATAAATATCCGAGAGCAAAAAGATTTAATCCCGGAATGAAGGATAATCCACCTCCGAGCAAAACTTTCGGAATCCATCCCGGACGACCGAACAATCGTGCACACACCGCTTCCAAACTTGGCATAGGTTATATATGGTGACATGCTTTATTTTTCCCGCAAGCCATGAATTTTTCTCAAAAGCTAAAATCTTTCCAGGAAAGAATCGAAAAACATCTAAGAAATGATCTTCCGGACTCTTCGGCAAGGCCGTCCCGCTTACACGAGGCTATGAACTATAGTTTACGGGCGGGGGGGAAGAGATTGCGCCCGGTTTTAGTACTGGCTGCCCATGACTTGTTCCCCGGGCCGTATGACCCCATACATGCCGCTTTAGCTGTTGAGATTATTCATACTTACAGCCTGATTCATGATGATTTACCTGCCATGGACGATTCGGATTTGAGGCGTGGCTCACCTGCCTGTCATCGTGCTTTTGATGAGGCAACCGCCATTCTCGCGGGTGATGCCCTGATCCCACTTGCTTTTGAACAACTGGCAAAGGGGTACAAGCATTGCCCAGAATTGGCCTTGCAACTGGTGGGCTTGCTAGCAGATGCAGCCGGTAGCCGGAAACTGGTTGGCGGACAGATGGAAGATTTGCTGGCGGAAGGGAAGAGCCCGGACGCAGACACCCTTTCCTTTGTCCATGCCAACAAGACGGCGGCGATGGTGGAGGTATCCATGGTGATGGGGTTTCTTCTCAGTGGCAAGGGTAGCGACGACGCATTACTCGAAGAGGTCGCCCAGGCTGGCCAATCCCTGGGGCTTGCTTTTCAGGCGGTGGATGACCTGTTGGATGTAACCTCCACTTCTGAAGAATTGGGCAAGGATGCGGCCCATGATCATGAGGCGGGCAAAATGACCTGGGTAAAAATGCTCGGATTGGAAAAGGCGATGGAGTTGGCTGAGGAACATACCCACCGGGCACTCGGAAAGATTGAGAATATTGGTGGAGAAAACAAATTTTTACGGGAACTTGCGGAGTATATGCTCCGCAGAAAAAATTAGTCCCCTTACAAGCTTCGATGAGAAGGCTGATCTCATGTGACTGGAGGGAGCGCTTAGCGGTTTCCCGAGATTTGG
The DNA here is from genome assembly GCA_938091675.1 of uncultured Opitutales bacterium. Lineage (GTDB taxonomy): Bacteria > Verrucomicrobiota > Verrucomicrobiia > Opitutales > Seribacteraceae > Chordibacter. The sequence goes on along the minus strand of CALKMX010000072.1, from coordinate 22,585 downwards.
GTACTGGGTTTGCCGCACCGGGTGGAGAATTTACCCGGGCATTGTTTGAGTGGAGTTTGCTACCCGAGGGAAGTTTCTTGCATACACTTTTACATGGCAGAAGGGTGGTGGAACTGGGGGCAGGAATGTTGCCATACGGATATGCCTTTGCCGCTCATTCTAGGGCAAGGAACTTTGTGGCAGTTGAACCATTTTACAGTGACAGTCAGGAAATTGCCCAGGTATCTTATGTGCAGGATATTTTGGAGCCATCCCTGCGGATTCCCAGGAAAGTTGAATCCAAAGATATGCTTAGCTACCTGGAGGGCGAACCGGACAACCTATTGACCATAATGGCTTGCGGTATAGAGGATTGTATTTTACCCGGTCCCGACTACAGGAAAAAAGTCGAGGGTGAAATCGAACGCACCCTGGAAGAAGATGCCTTCTTTCTTAGCTCACACAGCGACTTGTGCCCCCAGGGATTGTTATCCATGGAGGTGGTTTTTAACCGGCCTTCCTATCCAGATGTGCTTGACCGATTGAGGCTGCACGGGAGCAAAACTGCCTTTGAGAAATGGAAGGAAGTATTACCGCCTAACTAAGGAGTTTGTGTGCTGGGAGATGAAGGCAGACGGGCCTTCATAATAAGGTATAACTCCCGGCTGATCCATGCGTCGGTGGCCGCATAGGCTTGCTGGGTTGGAGAGAGCGGGCTTTTTTGCCAGTTTGAAAGCTGGGCAGACTTGGAGAGTCTTTGGGAAAAAAAGATAGCGGTAAGGTTGCGCAAACCGGTTTGTTCAATTTTGAGAGACTGGGCAAGGGGAGCAAGATCCTCAAAGCCAGCAGGTTTGAACTCTTCGATTTTTTTAAGGTTGTACACATCATCCTTGATGGCGACTCCAGTCTTAATGATGTTGGGGTTTTCCAGAATCTTGATCAACGGCCCGAGTTTCATAACGGGGTAGAGACGAAAAAGAAAGGCCTGGTCGGCAGTGGCCAGTTGCAGAAGAGCGGGGGGATTGTTGGGGCCACGCTTGAAGTTGGGCTTGCACTCGATATCGAACCCGAGAACTTTTTGTTTACTCAACCGGGTGACAAATTTATTGAAAGACTTGGTGTCGCTAGCTAGCTGAATGGACCCGTGAAAACGGATAAGGGGAAGCTCGTTGATTTGACTCTTTTCGAGCCTGGTAGGTAATTCACCCTGGTTGGAACTGAGTACTGACATGCGAGAAAGTGGTCATAGTTCCATAGTTAATCCATCGTAGGCAAACAAAACTTCACTGGGTAAACCACGGGGGGAGGGTGCGCCGGGAATGCCGGGTATGGACTCGCGGACAGCATGCCTGGTACCGGTCAAAAATTTTCTGGTATGGGCACAAAACTCAGAAATATCCTCATCCGAGGCATTGGGGTCGTGGTGAAAAATAGCTAATTTTTGAACGTCTGCCCGGGCCGCAAGTTCCACTCCCATAACATTACTGGAATGCCCCCAGTGCTCGCGGTTTCCAATTGATTGCGAATGGGTGTAGGGTGCATCAAAGATTAAAAGATCTGCCCCCCGGATGAAATTTAAAAATAGATAGTCTTTAAGATGCGCTTCATTGGTGTGCTCGCAATCGGTTGAATAAACCAAAGAAGATTTATTGTTCTCAATTCGATACCCGTAAGAAAGCCCTGGGTGGTTTTGCTCAAAAAGGGTAATGCGGGAATCACAAACTTCAATAATATCGCCGGGGCGATGCTCTTCAAAAGAGATTTGTGCACCCAGGGTATCAAACCCTATGGGGAAATAGGGTTCGCGCATTTGATCGCGGAGAAATCCCTCGATGCCTTTGTGTCCGCCATGGAAAACCACCCGGTTGCTGGGAGCATAAGCGGGGGCAAAAAAAGGAATGCCCTGCACATGGTCATAATGGAAATGGGAGAGAAAGATATGAAAGGTGGCCCCGCTTAACTTCTGGGACATAAGTTCCTTGCTTAGTGCACGAAGTCCGGACCCTCCATCGAGGATTAAAAAATCTTTGGAACCAGTCTCCACATGCACGCATGGGGTGTTCCCTCCCCAGTGTGAACGGGTGCGGAAGTTCAATTTAGTGGATACAAATTCCCTGATCTGTCTTTCCGAGCGTAGTTCCTTGCCCCTGGCAGCCATCAAAGAAGCCACGATTTTTTCTTCAATATCTTGGGCGGTAGGGGCGGTGGGAATAGACCCCCGGGTTCCTTTAAAGTGTACTTTCATAGGGTGGTTCTTTCTTTTACATTCCCCAAAGTAAGGCAATGCAAATTTCCTTTTTCTGCAGCAAACCGGAGCCAAAAAAATTCAAGATGTTGGCTTGAAGAGTGATCCGTAGATGAACATTGTGTTTGTATGAGTAGTGATGAAAAATTAGCCATTCCCTTTTATCGAGTCGGTCTGGAGCGTTTAACCTTTACCGAAATCCTCGAGCTTTTTGTGGATCCGTCCAAGAAAAGCGGGAATTTTCATCGAATTTCGGACATGCATGTAAAAATCGGTATGCCCATCTGCTTCCGTACGGATGATCAACTGGTGCCTGTGGAAAAAGCAACCCCTGTAAATGAAGAAGGCCTCCTGCACATGCTGAGCATTCTTCTGAGCGAGAAACAGATCGCACAGGTTACAGACCCCGATCAGCCGAAAGATGTGGATACTGCTTTTGAATGGAGTGAACAGGGGATCAATTTTCGCCTGAATGTATTTCGGGACCGGGACGGGCTTGCTTTTGTTATGCGCATCCTTTCGTCTTCCATTCCATCGATCGAGAATGTGGGACTACCTTCAGAAATGATTTGGAAGGAAATTACTACCTTGAAAAGAGGACTTGTGCTGGTGACTGGTGTGACTGGGAGCGGGAAGTCCACCACCATTTCCTCACTGATCAACCATGTGAATTTAACCCGCAAATCAAGAATTATTACCCTCGAAGATCCGGTAGAGTTTATATTTAAAAACGAGAGCTCAATGGTATCTCAACGCCAGGTTGGGCAAGATGTGCCGAGTTTTTCTGCTGGGTTGAAAAGTGCCTTGCGTGAAAACCCGGATGTGATTTTTGTTGGCGAAATCCGTGACACTGAGACCGCAACCCTTGCACTGAGTGCCGCGGAGACCGGGCACCTGGTCTTTTCGACGTTGCACACCCGCGACGCAAAGGGTGCACTGAGCCGGATTGTCGACATGTTTCCGGCTGAACAATCCAAGTTTATCTGCCTTCAGCTTTCTTTCAGCCTTTCTTATGTGCTGAGCCAGAAATTAGTCCCCAGAGAGGATTCTGCGGGCAGAATATTGGTGATGGAAGTGCTGAAAAATGTTCCAGCCATTGGGAACCTGATCAGGACAGGGAATTGGCAGCAGGTTTATTCTGCCATGGAAACCCAGTCGAGGGAAGGAATGTTAACCATGGAACAGCACTTATTATTTTTACACCAGCATGGGATTATCAGTAGGGAATCGGCAATTTCCTATGCCAATGATGCAAGCCTGATTGAAAGACTGGGCGGGTAATTTTCTTCCAATCCAATGGATCAAGTAAAACCTAAAAAATCTCTGATGACTGGCTGGTTCAATCATACATTGAAGAGTGGATTCCCTAAGATCTTACTAATCGGTTTTGTTAGCTCTGTGGGATATGCTCTTTTGGCAGATAAGCCTTCCACTTTAAAACAAACAAAAGATAAAACAGACAAAATAACAATGATCACCAAATCGGATGATGAATGGAAAGCCAAGTTAACCACTGAACAGTTTAGGATCTTGCGAAAGGCTGGAACTGAGCGGCCGAATGGAAAAGTGTATGAGGAATTCAAGAAGCAGGGGGCGGGTGTTTATTTCTGCGTTGGGTGTGACACCGAATTGTTTTCCTCCAACGAGAAATTTGATTCCCATTGCGGGTGGCCCTCTTTCTTTGATCCTTCCAAAGTGGAAAATGTGAAAACTTCCGTGGATTATCTTTTGGGATACCCCAGAACCGAGGTGCTTTGTGCGGTTTGTGATGGTCATCTCGGGCATGTGTTTACCGGTGAGGGATTTGATACGCCCACCGATAAAAGGTATTGTATTAACGGGACGGTTTTGAGGTTCCGACCATCTACTGAATCGGTGGAGGAGAATGCCTCTGAGTCTGGAGATAAAAAAGCACCTTAACCTCACCCCTTCTTTTAGAAATGATTTTGTCTATTATTTATAAGTGAGTAATTACTCTAAGATTTATTTCCTGTTTCTCGCAGGTTCTTTGCTTGCAAGAGAAACAAACTCCACTTCAGCGATCCATGGGGCATTTGATGTCCGGATTCCTACTTACGATCAGGAGGGCAGAATAAACTGGGAACTGCAGGCGAAGGAAGTGGATACAGTAAAAGAGGGAATTTACTTGGCCAAGGAACCCAAAATCTTCCTGTTAGACGAGCAGAGACCTGCAACCATCGCCCGTTCAAATTCTGGTGTATTTGATACTGAGAAAGGGGTTGCGAACGGTTCCGAATACCTACTTGTGGAGGGGGAGGGTTTTGAGGCAATTGGCAGACCGTGGACTTTCGAGGAAGACCGTGCAACTTCGACAAACCGGTTGGCTTTTTCGGAGCATGGGAAAATTGGGTTTGAAGAAGAAATAGATTCAGACTTTGTTAAAGCGAATGGGGGAGAGGCATCGAATCCTTCGTTAGACACCGAAGGAAATGTTTCAGTTTTTAATGATACGGAACCTGAGTTTTCCAAAGATTTTCCTACCACTGCGTATGGGGATAAAATCTATTTAGATGACCTTGGGGATGGAAAGAAAAGATTTCTTTTGCAGAAAGATGTTTTGATTAAAATGAAAGACTTAGAATCTAACACCAGCGAAGAAGGATTTACCACGATCTCTTGTGACTGGGCAGAAATCCTTATTGGAAAAGATGGAAATGACTCCACCTTTGACTCCTTTGGAATGATCTCTCAAATCCACGCATTGGGAAATGTGAAGTTAATTCAACCACTGAGAAAAAGTTCAGCGGATGAGCTGAAGTGGACGGAAGACAGTGCCCAAGTCGAACTTTTAGGTTCGGCAAAAGTGTTTCATAAGAAATGGGGAGAAGCACAGGGCGAAAAAATTATTATATCCGAAAAGAATGGCCGTGCAGAAGTAATTGGTGGGAATGAGGGACGCTCGCGCGTTTTATTGCCGGCATTAAACAAAATTAAATCGGAATAGCTGAAAATCTTTTGTTTTGAAAAATACTGAAACAGATAACGATGGCTCAGTCTCAAAACTGGGTGTGGTTAATTTGCGTAAAACTTATGGCCGTAGAGAGGTCGTAAAGGGAGTCTCTTTGGAGGCTTCAGGCGGAGAGGTGATTGGATTGCTCGGACCCAATGGAGCTGGCAAGACCACTACCTTTTCCATGGTTGCAGGCTTTGTTTCTCCCTCCGCGGGAACGGTTTGTTTGAATGATCAGGAACTTACCAACTTGCCTGCCTACAAGAGAGCAAGGAAAGGATTGGTTTACTTGCCTCAAGAATCTTCGGTGTTTCGAAAACTTACTGTTGAGCAAAATATTCGGGCAATCGCAGAAACTCTTGCCCTGTCCAAAAAAGAAGAAGATTTGGTTGTTGAAAAACGCCTCGATGAACTCCGCCTGACTCATCTTGCTGGGCAAAAAGCGTACACTTTGAGCGGGGGGGAGCGCAGGCGTCTGGAGATAACCCGGGCCCTGGTCCTGGAGCCGAAGTTCCTTATGCTTGATGAGCCGTTCAGTGGAGTCGATCCCATTAGCGTAAGTGAGGTGATGGGAATCATCCGGCAATTAAAAGATTCCGGGATTGGTATATTCCTCACAGATCACAATGTTCGGGAAACCCTGCGTATTGTAGACCGTGCATATTTACTCTACGATGGAAAAGTGCTTACCCATGGTACGGCTGATTTTCTTCTTTCAGACCCCGAAACACGGGAGAAATATTTAGGCACTGATTTTGAACCATAATTTCACAATGATTTTTACAAGATGAAATCTTCCTTGCCCGAGTATGTTGAAAGTATATCCGTACGAGACTTCTACGAATCTTTTGCGGATCGTTTACTTCTAAGATTAGTCACCTCCAGGAAAACACTTTCCCGAAGCACGATACGGGAGAGAAGTCTAAACAGGCCTGCTCTCGCAGTTACCGGATATTTTAAGTATTTTGCAAATAAGCGAATCCAACTTTTTGGTGCGGGTGAGATGGGCTTCTTGCGCGAGCAACAAAAGAAGCAACGCGTCCTTGTGCTCGAAAAGATGGCAGCCAAAAGAATTCCCTGTGTGGTGATTTCGCGTAACCTCGCACCAACTCCAGAAATGATTGAAGTTTTTGAGAGGTATGGGGTTCCTGTCTTTCGTACCAATCTAGCATCCAAAGCCTTTACTACGGAAGTTACCGTTTTACTTGAGGAGCGTTTTGCTCCCCGTACCACGGTGCACGGGACTTTGCTTGATATACGTGGGATTGGTACCTTGGTGAGAGGTGATAGCGGTGCGGGGAAAAGTGAGGCGGCTCTTGCCTTGCTCGAAAGGGGGCACAGCCTGGTTGCAGATGATATGGTACGGGTGAAATTACTTAGTGATCATACACCTGTTGGGTTTTGTGATGAAATTAGCAGGGGCTTCATGGAATGTCGTGGGATTGGGATTATCAATGTAGAGGAATTGTTTGGGATCCGGTTTATCCGAATCGAAAAAAAGATAGAACTAGTAGTTACCTTTATTGAAGACCTGAATGACTCAAGTATCGACCGCACCGGTTTGGACCGTAAAACATTTGAGATTTTAGGAGCTTCTGTTCCCCATATGGAAATACCACTTCGTACTGGCAGAGATATGGCCCGATTGGTTGAAGTGGCAGCCATGGTTCAAGCGGCCAGACAACTTGGACACGATTCCGCCGACGAATTTAATCAAAAATTATTAAAAAAAATGAATGGCCCGGGTTGATCCTTTGCCAAATTGATGGCTTACGGTTTCTCTAAATCGCCTAAAATCAATTAGCTTATGCAGGAGGGTTATTTTTTACATTTTGCAACTTTAAAATGTTCAAAAACTTACTTTCATCGGGGTGTGAATAACTTGTGAGAAAGTTAAAGTTGTCTCAGGCTTTTTTTTCTTGGTTAAGTGGGATTTATTCTTCAAAAGAATGGGATACCCTTTCTTTTCCCCTTCAACAATAATCCCCTAGTTTTCTGCATTCAGTTTTACTCAAATGCTTGTCATACAATTGCTTGTGAATTTATTTACGCTCCCCATTGCGGAGTTTAAAGAATTTTATGCCTCGCAAATTTCCTGCTTTCGATTGTCAGAAACTCTTCATAATCAGCATGTTTTCGGCCTGCCCGACAGCCTGTGAATAATTCTTAAACACCTTACCCTATGACACAATTAACAACCACACCGGAAACCTTTTGGAGTTCATTGCGTGAAAACCTTCTTGAAGTCATCCCCGCAGACACTTTTAGGGTATGGTTTGACAATATTCGGGTCGGTCACATGGACGAGGATGGTTGCGAACTTCTAACCCCTAACGAATTCTCTGCAATTTGGATAAGGGACAATTATTTGGATGTCATCAGGCAGGAGGCGGACAAACTGGTAGGCTATCCTTACTCTGTGGAACTTCTAGGTTCCTACGAGGATGATGGGGAAAATGAAAATATACAAAACCGTCTGAAGCACACTTCCAAACTGAAGTCCACCCGGTCTTCCGGTCCCTCTCTCCATGGTCGTTCCCTCGGGATTAATCCGAAAAATACCTTTTCCAACTTCATTGTGGGCGGAGGAAGCGAACTTGCTCATGCTGCCTGTGTTGCCATTTCCAATGCACCTGCTCATGCCTACAATCCGCTTTTCCTATACGGGGACACGGGGTTGGGTAAGACCCACCTTATGCATGCGGTGGCCCACCAGGCATTAAACCGTAACCCAGGGTGCCGGATTGCCTATGTTTCGTGCGAGCGTTTCACCAACGAATTCATCCGGGCGATCCAGGAAAATTCGCTAACCAAATTTCGTTCCCGTTACCGTAGCGTAGATTATTTACTCATAGACGATATCCAATTTCTTGCTGGCAAGGAAAGAATACAGGAAGAGTTTTTTCACACCTTTAACGAACTCTACGAAGCCCAGCGCCAAATTTTTCTGACCAGTGATCGTCCTGCTGGAGAAATTGACAAAATTGAGAGCCGTTTACTCTCCCGTTTTCAGTGGGGATTGGTCACGGATATCCAGGCTCCTGATTGGGAGACCCGTGTGGCCATTCTTACCCGAAAAGCAGAAGCAATGGGGATTTCCATCGAGCCTGAAATTTTGGAATTTCTGGCTAAAAACATTTCCCGCAATGTTCGTCGAATGGAAGGAGCACTAACCCGGGTTGCCGGATATGTCGGGCTTACCCGCAAAAAAGCTGACCTGGAAACAATCCAACGACTGCTTAGAGATATTTTGAGGGAGGAGAATTTAAGCCGGATCACCATTGAAACAATTCAGAAGAAAGTGGTGGATTACTACCATTTAAGAATGGCAGATATGCTTTCCCGTAGACGCCCTGCTAATATTGCTTTTCCGCGACAAGTAGCCATGTATCTATCTCGCATCCTTACTGAGCATTCGTTACAGGAGATTGGTGCTGCATTTGGCGGCAGGGATCACGGTACCGTTATTCATGCGTGCAAAACCGTTGAAAATATGATGGATCAGGACACTTCAATCAAGACGGCGGTCGAGTTGCTCAATGAGCAGCTTTCCCAGTCCATGTCTTGAGGGCATTGTCTCTTCGACTCTCCTTGCCTTTCCTTAACCCTTTCAATTGATTGGTAAATATGAGCGATGATTTAAATCCAGAATTCACTGATAACTTAGACAGTGAAAAGAGTGCTTCAAGCAACCCTGCACCCAGTGCACCTAGCCCAGACCAAAAGTTGGAAATTTCCAGATGGATTGCGGATGGAATGGGCCTTTCTGATGTGCAGAAAAAAATAAACCAAGATTTTGGAATCGTCATGACCTACATGGATGTTCGATTCCTGGTTGATGATTTAGATTTAACCCTGGTCGACCCCGAACAACCAGCTCCCGCTAATAACGAGGATACAGCTTCTGTTGACGGGGCATTAGGGGATGAACCTGAAACCAACATAGGCTCTGTCCAGCTAGAGATAGATGCAGTGACCCCTCCGGGTGCGATGGCAAGCGGTTCCGTGACCTTTTCTGATGGGGAGACCAAAAAATGGTCTATTGATCAATTTGGTAGGCTCGCTATGACCGGAGGCACTCCCGGATATAAACCCAACGATCAGGATGTCATGGAATTCCAGCAGCAACTCGAAAAATCCTTACGAGGACCCGCCCTCTAGCAGCAGGAAACTAATCTCGGATTTTTATTTATTGGGGACAGATGTTTTAGACATCAACCCTCCAATCGAATCGATTAAGAGTTGTAAGTTAAACTCCGATTCCTTAACGATGGGAGTATCGCTTGGCCAATCATGCAAATCCTTTAACAGATCGGATGAACCTTGAGAAAACTTATTGATTTCAAGCTTTCCAATCAAAATAGATATGAGTTCACCGGATGAGGATATTTCGATTTTGTAATTCTGATGAACGGTTTCTGGATCTATTTTATTGATGGTAAAGAGAGTTCCCCGTTCCGATGATGCCGGAGGTTCAAGCCACATACTCTTACGCTCGAAGAGGTGGTTTAAAATAACTTCCCTCCCTTTGGTGGTGGAAATATACGATATATCGAGGTTTTGAGAGAATTGATTGACTAAATCTTCGAATTTTCTGCCAAAGTTTAAATTAAAACTGTAATTAAAGGATCCAGCCTCTGCTTCTCTTTGAATCTCCATTTGGGGTAAAGGGTAAGCACCCCCGGTTTCAAATCTCATGTTTTTCCCATCAGGAGTCTTGATAAGGCACTGACTTGGCTCAACTTTATAGGAAAAGAAAGAAGATTTGTTTTGCTGGATATGAATTTCAAAAACTTCACCTTTGGTATCCACCCCAATCTGAAAATCAAATTTCCCCAACGGATCATCCTGACTCCACGATCCTTCAACCAGAAACGCATCGGCATCCTGTTGCCAACGGTCGTATAGTTTGCCCAAGTGTTCGAGAAGCAGGGTTTTGCGGCTTGATCCGAACTGAATGCCATCATGGAGTGACTTGGCAACCTCAACCCATTGGGCATATTCACCAGAGGGTAGTTCCGAAACTGATTTTAAAACCGTAACCGCACTTTCTGTATTCCCGTTAATCAAATGAGCCAAAGCGGTTGATACCTGAAACTTGGGTAAAGTCGAAAGCTCATCAGGCAGGTTAGATAGATAATTAAGGGTTAAGTCGGGCCGTGGTGGCACTCCATGAAGGGTGGAATCAATCATTGATTCCAAAAAGGCGGGAGAGTTTTTCTCTTCGTCTGACAATTGAGCAGTAAAAAATTTGATAAAGAAATCAGTCTCCTTTGAGGAAAGCTTTTGCAGTTGGGCAATTTTCGAAAGGGGTGCTTGTTCTGATCGGCATAGGCGGACAAGAGGGCTAATTTTTTGATTTTTTTCTTCGGTCACATCAAGGGCATTGGAGAGGCTTTCTGTAAGTTCCTTATTATCCGTTCTTTGGATAATGAGGTAGGAACTCAGGAGCAGAATGGGGTCATGCATGAGCTCAGGGCCGTGAATTCGAGCCAGCAGCATAATGGTATCGGCATAAGAATTAGAAAAATTTTGGTCTATCAAGTCTGCTTCGTTCAATTTAACCTTTAAAAGCTGGGTAAGGCGGGGTGATCCCTTGTCAAAAGAACTTATGAAATGTAAACTTGGAAGAGAGCCTAAATATTCAAATAGTAAGAGGTCAGTGCCCCGGACAATGGAGTCCAGGTCTTCGGCCGCCTTACCCATCATAATGAGATCAAGTGCCACACGGGGAGACTCGTTTGCCGTGGGTTTTTCGTCCAAAAACTTATGAGCTGAGCTAAGGTAGCCCGAAAGATCTCCTGACTCGATAAAGTCTTCATAAAAAGGGATGCGGTCTGCAGCTTTTAAAAACCCCGCAATCAAAACGAAGCATGATAAGATACGAGCTATAAAATTGGTCATTTCCATTGTTATCTGTATGAGAAGTCGAGTAGGTCAACCAAAAGAGCTAAATGCACTCTCGAAAGTTTCCAAGGTTTTGGAAATATCTTCTTGTTGATGTGCACTACTTATAAAACAAGTCTCGTAAGAAGATGGAGGCAGATAAACTCCACCTTTCAGGCAGTGATGAAAGAAGTTATTGAAAATTTCATGTTTTGCAGCAACCGCCTGTTCATAATTGGTCACAGTTTGTTCGCTAAAAAATAAACAGAACATTGACCCTACCTGCGGGACCTGTAAAGGGATGCTCTTAGACTCTGCCAACTTGATTAATCCGGATGCGATTTCCTGTCCCATCAATTCCAACCGTTCATAAGGATTGGTTTCTTTCAGTAGTTTAAGGGAAGCGATTCCTGCAGCCATTGCCAGTGGATTTCCACTCAATGTGCCCGCCTGATAAACGGGACCAAGCGGGGCCAGGTGATCCATAATCTCTGCTTTTCCACCAAACGCGCCCACAGGCAATCCGCCTCCGATAATTTTCCCCATGGCGGTGAGGTCGGGAGTAATGCCGGTTCTTTCCTGCACTCCACCAAGCCCCAGACGGAAGCCAGTCATGACCTCATCAAAAATCAGAACCACCCCAAATTGGGAACAAAGACGGCGCAGTCCTTCGAGGTATCCGGGGAGGGGTAGGATCAGGCCACAATTTGCCGGATAGGGCTCCACAATAATAGCAGCCACTTGATCCGGTTGGCTGGAAACCGTTTCTGTGACCGCATCGAGATCATTGTAGGGAAGAACAAGGGTCTCGGCAGCAAAGGATGCAGGAACTCCGGCACTGTCCGGATTGCCCAGGGTCAGGGCCCCGGAGCCCGCTTTGACCAAGAGACTGTCCACATGCCCATGGTAGCACCCTGCAAACTTGATGATTTTATCTCGCCCGGTGTAGCCCCGAGCCAAACGAATGGCAGACATGGTTGCCTCGGTTCCGCTGTTGCACATTCTCACCTTTTCCACAGAGGGAACAAGTTCTACAATCAATTCGGCCATCTCTACCTCAGCCGGTCCGGGGGTGCCAAAACTCGTCCCCTTGGACAAAGCCTGAGAGATTGCCTCGCGTATGACTGGGTGGTCATGACCGTGAATGGCTGGTCCCCAAGTGCAAACATAGTCGACTAATTCCTGACCGTCTACCGTCGTGAGGCGACTGCCCGATGCTTTGTCGGTGAAAAAAGGAGTTCCTCCAACGGAGCGAAAGGCACGAACCGGGGAATTGACCCCCCCTGGTATCAGCTTTTTTGCTTTTTCAAAAAGGTTTTGGGATTCGTTCATTAATCTATTTTTAATTGCTGTACTTTTGCACGATTGGCATGCGCCTGCCGATACCAAAGGCAAGGGGGGTAATTTTTAAACCCGGTGCAGCCTGTTTTCGTTTATATTCATTTTTATCCACCAAACCAACAATCTTATGCACGGTCTCTTCATCGAATCCTTTTTCAACGAGTTCCCGAATAGAAAGACCTTCTTCAATGTAGCCATGAAGAATACCATCCAGAATATGGTAGTCGGGCAATGAGTCGCTATCTTTCTGCTCGGGTCTAAGCTCAGCCGATGGTGGTTTTTCGATGGTGTTTAAGGGAATGATTTCCTGCTTCTTGTTGATATGTCTAGCCAGGGCAAAGACCTCCGTTTTTGGCAGATCAGAAATTACAGCCAACCCACCGCACATATCTCCATAAAGCGTACAATAGCCAACCGCCAATTCACTTTTATTTCCGGTGGTTAGAAGCAGGGCACCAAGCTTGTTTGAGACAGCCATGAGCAGGAGTCCCCGGCTTCTGGCCTGGAGGTTTTCTTCGGTAACATCTGAAGGCAGCCCTTCAAAGAGAGCTGAAAGTTCCCTTTCGGCAGAATCCACAACCCCTTGAATGTGGAGAGTATGGTAAGCGATGCCAAGGTTGTTGGCCAATTCCTGCGCGTCGGATTTACTATGATCACTCGATATGGCAGAGGGTAAGCTTATCCCGATGACATTTTCTTTCCCTAATGCCTCCACTGCTAAAGCGGCTGTAACTGCCGAATCTATACCTCCGCTTAATCCAACCAATCCTTTCTTGAACCCACTTTTGTGAGCATAGTCGCGTAACCCAAGTACAAGTGCTTTACGGATACTCTCCAATGGTTCATCAAGTGTTTGGTGAGCCATTTTCTCTGAGGAAATTTCCACCACCTGGCAGGCAGAAACAAATGAAGGCAGACTTATACTGTTGCTTGAATGTGAATCGATAAGGATCGACCCGCCGTCAAAAATTAATTCATCATTTCCTCCGGTCGCATTCACATAGACAACAGGGCAGGCTAATTTTTGGGACACACGCTCAATAATGGAAAATCTTTGCTCACATTTCCCCACATGCCATGGACTTGCAGACATATTGATGAGCAGGTCTACCTTTTCCTCCGCAAGGGTTTCGACCGGATTGGTTGAGTGTAAGTCTCCTGAAATATTCCAAATATCTTCGCAGATTGATACCCCAATTTTTATTTCTGAATGAACAAATGACATCGGGCAATTTCCCTCGGCAAAATATCGTTGCTCGTCAAAAACATCGTAAGTAGGCAGCAGGCGTTTGCGGAAAATCTTTTCAATTTTTTGATCTACGCACAAGGCGGCAGAATTGAAATAAGGTTTCCCTGAAGATCCTTTTCTAATCTCAGGATAACCAATCAGGGCAGGGCAGCCCTGGGTTTGTTGAACAAAAGAATTTAAAGCCTCCTCACAATCCCTGCCGAATCGCTTTTTGAGTAGAAGGTCCCGTGGCGGATACCCGCAAAGTGCAAGCTCGGGGAAAACGATGAGTCCGGCACCGCTGTTTAAAAGATTCTGATATGCATCAATAATCATTCTTAGGTTGCCATCCAGGTCGCCAACGATGGGATTGATTTGAGCAATTCCAATCTTCATCTTGTAGACTTATGCAGGAGAGTTAACATGAAATTAAGTATCCCATTATGCCAATTCCTCTTCAAAAAGCCATAACGAAGCCCAATTCCCGATTAATTTTAGCTTCTTCTTCACCCCGAAGAAAAGACCTGCTCGGTGGTTTGATTAAGGAGTTTGATGTGGTCAGTGCAGATGTTTCTGAATGGATAAACCACCCAGATGGCCCGGAAAGTCTGGTTTTGAAAAATGCAAAATTAAAAAGTTTTCAGGTGGCGGATTCCTTTCCCTGTGATTGGGTAATTGGAGCGGACACCTTGGTTACCCTAAGGGGAGAAACTTTCGGTAAACCCGCAGATTTGAATGAAGCAAAGTCGATGTTGACCCGCCTCTCAGGCAAGACACATCAGGTGTTAACCGGTATTTGCCTGGTTAACCGTGCCCTTGATATTAGCCGGAGTGAGAGTATTTGCACGGATGTTTCCTTCCAAAAACTGGATCGTTTGATGATTGATAATTACTTTGAACGGGTTGATCCTCTCGACAAGGCTGGAGCCTATGCCATTCAAACTTGTCCGGAAATGATCGTAAATTCATACGAGGGTTCACTTTCCAATGTAATTGGCTTACCCATTGAACTGTTACGGGAGTGGTTTAAGGAGTATCAGATAAGTTAGGTGGTCCGCCAAAGATTGCACTTTTATTCTTTTTCACATAATAATTCTAAAAATAGTTACAAAATATTGTGATCAAGAAACTTTTTATCGCAGGTGGTCTTATCTGGTTTGCATTTTTAGCAATTCTTGTGTTTCGGGAGCAAATCGTTGAATTTCTTAGCCAACCCAAGACCGAGCCTGAACCTGAAACGGTACAGGTAATTGTCCAGGAAGTGGTTCCCCCAGTCCCCAAACCAGTTGAAATTAAGAAACCCCAAACTGAATCGATTCCTTTTGCCCCGCTTCCTGATGCTCCCGTTGTTCCGATGCCCACAGTGGTTGCAGATGAGGTAAAGGAAGTAAAAGCAGTCGGAGAGAAACCGGAGGGTCTTTCAACCGAAAAGAAACCTCCTGCTCCTGAGGATCCATTTGGATTAATTTGTACTAAATTTGAAAAAATTCCCTCCCGCTTCAGGCTGGTTTCTTGGGAGGGGACCAAAAAAGTAGAGATTGAGGATTTAAGCAAAGTCGATTCACTCACCAAAAAATATGCCAGATTTTGGCTAAACCTGAGAGTTCCGTACAAGGAGTTTATCCACCCTACTTCCAAGGATTCTTTTTTTAAGCCAACCACAATGAATGATCCGAACAAGCGACTGATTGCCCAGTCGTTTGAGATTAAGAACGAAGCACTGGCTTATACCGCACGAATAAATCCAATTGGCTACCTGATTTTACGGGACTTCAAAATAGGGGGACCTCCTTACCAAGTAACCAGTGAAATGGGGAAACCTCTTACCTCATCCTATTATTTAAATTTCGAACAGAATATGGGACCACAAAAGTTTTTCCATGATCTAACCGGGAAGCGCAATGGATATCCTTTTGGTGGGTGGAATGTTGAATATAGGGTGGTTAAGGTAAATTTTAACCAAAATCAAATTACCGTATTGAGAAAAGATCTTAAGGACGGCAGGGTAATAAAGAAAGAGCTTAACGGACCATCCCCCCTTTAAATCCATAAAACCATGAGCAAGTATCTATCTATTCCATTCCTTTACTTTTACCTTATTACCCTATGTTTTGCTCATCAGGAAAAGGAAGAGGCTAACCGGTGGATTCATATAACGGGGGTGGGGAAAGTCAGTGCTCCACCGGACACCGCAATTTTGCGTTTGGGAGTTTTAACCACTGCCAAAACAGCAAGGCTTTCGACCGAACTCAATAACCAGTCGGTCTCGAAAATTTTCCAAGTATTAGATGAAATTGGTCTTGAGAAAGATAAGGTTGAGACTGACCGTTTTCAACTCACTCCCCAAAGCCAGTACCGCAAGGGAATGCCACCGCTTATTACTGGATATCAAGTTAACAATTCCATAATTATTCGGATCCATGAACTCGATCGTGTTGGGGAAATTATGCAGGCAACCATAGACGCTGGGGGCAACCAGTTCGAATCATTGACCTACGCAGTCGAGGAGGATCAAGAATTTGTGGAAGAGGCAAGGGTACAGGCAATGGAAGACGCGTTAAGCAAGGCAGAGACTCTTGCCGGTACTTTAAATGCAAAAGTTGGCATGCCCCTTACCATTCAAGAACTCTCCAACGGTTATCGACCCATGCAGGAAAGAAGGATGATGCAATCCGATGCAATGATGGCAAGTGTTCCGGTTCAAGGGCCGGCCGAGTTGGTCACACTGGTTCAAGTACAGGTTAAGTTTATGCTGGAATAATTCGGCACTGAAAATTCCCTTACACCCCTGTATAAGGATTCCCCCCTTGACCGAATTCTAAATACCTTTAATTTAAACCTTTTAATGATGCCGGCGTAGCTCAGTTGGTAGAGCAGGAGACTCTTAATCTTTTGGTCGTGGGTTCAAGTCCCTCCGCCGGTACCATTCTTACCTAGTTACTAAGAAAGAATTTTTAAGTTCTTCAAGCTCTTCAAAAAATGAAGAGGGTGGAGATGCACTCACAAGTCTTGGGTACATATCTAAAGTTTCATATCTGTTATGAGCTTTATTACAATAATTACAATGATCAGTAATTAACTTGGGTGCATAAAACCCATCATTGTTTAATGAAAACTTATGAAAAAACAGAAATTTTAAAAAATTTTGAGTTATAATTTTTGGGTAGTAAGTGTTCCTATCTTCTTCATAAGTGATTTTTAATTTGTTGTTATTGTTCTTTACATCCAACAAAGGATTAAAATTACACAAAGTTTTAAGTGGATTATGAACTAGCATACCCTCATACTCATTAATATCAAAAAATATTCTTTGTGTAAAATACACATGGCAGATTTTTGAGTGAAATTTTTCTAATTCTTTTAGATCATGTTGTGTCAAAGAACCACTTGGTTTGCTTGAGGGATGAGCGATACTAAAACTACCAACATAATCAGAAATCGTCTCTTTGGGGGCAGGGTCAATATGCCAACAAGTTACACTCTTTTCAAATTCAGTATACGCGCACGATCTCCTACCCCTTTTATCTTTATATGTAGCAATGTGAATTTCAACTCCATCTTTTTTAGCTAAACTCTTTATTTTTGAAACATATTTACTCGCATCACTATATTTAAAAAAGCGAAGATCATTAACTCTATAACTTAATTTTTTATGAAGAAACTCATTTTCATTTCTATAAACAATGGAATTTGACCAACTATAATACGAAGGATTTTCCACCCAAAAACCATCATCATTATAATTTGGAATATGAATGTAATCAAAACGCATACTGCGATCATTCCAATCGCGTATCTTGGTCACAGATTGAGCGAAAAGAGAATAGCTAGAAGCTAAAAATAAAACTATTTTAAATAAATTCATTTTAAAATAAAAATTTAAAAGTTAATTTGAGATCTTATTATACAATAAAATCCTGTTATAGTACGAATAAATAAAGACTACTATAGATGGAACGACTGACATTGTTCAGAAAACAATCGAACCAAGAAGATACCTACCGATAAAATTTGTAATACCGTTTAATTCAATGTCCATTTTTTTTAGGTATTGGGAGTTTTAAAGCTACTTATTTAAAGAAACTCTTAATCTTTTGGTCGTGGGTTCAAGTCCCTCCGCCGGTACCATTCTTCCCTCCAATTTGCATTTTGTTTCGAGTTTGGAGATATTGAATTTCATTATTATCTAGTGATGTGCAAGTTATTGTACCGATTGCTGGACTACATTCTGTATTTGATTATGCTGATATTCGGCAGTTTGCTCGCCTACGAGTGGTTGGTTCCGTGGTACTGCGATGCCTTTGGTTTTCCTTGCGAATACAATTCTCTCTACAAGTCGAACAATAAAAGTCTTCCATATCCAATGTTTGATCGTAAAGACTAAGGAGAAAATAAACTAAACCCCTGTAAGAAGTATCTTGAGAGCTTTGTTTTTTGGGATTTCTTTCTTATTTTCACTTCCTTCGTATTCAAAAGAAAATCCCTGAAATGGAAATATCCTACCGTACGACACATATCGATTGAAGCTCATGCCTGAAGTATTTGTAGGTATAATCATCATCTTATTGTTGCCATAAGGGAAGCCCATTACCGTGGCAGACTTAAGGGAACCAAACTTTTGACCTTTGAATTTATTGCTAATCGTAGCCCATTTTTCTTTGTAGGGATAGGCACGACTTTTTCCAGATTCAGGTTGCATGATGAGGGTGCCGTCTCCGATGTATGGCATAATTTCATTCATTTGTTTGTTCTTTGAATCAGGCACAAATCCAGGAACTGAAACACCAATGCTAAATCGAGTGGGCCATTCCTCCCCCCCAGGATCTCTCACTTTTCCCCAAAATAGTAGGCCTTTTGAGTTTAACTCAATGTCGTACTGAAAAGTTCCACCATTTGAGAAAGATCCCGTTAGAGTGGTTTTCTCCCGACTCATAGAAGGTTCTGGAGGTGAATTGAAACTAACAATAGGTCGACCTTTTCTGCGCCATTTTTTTGGGTTTGTTTTGTCTGTATATTCAGCTCTTAAGCCCACTCCAAAGGTTTTGGGTAAAACTTTTGGGTTATCACTTTTTAACCAGATTTTCAAAGATGTTCCGGATGAACTTAATGCCACATCAAACCTTTCAGTCTGAATCACATTATTGTATCCCTTAAATGTACCGCTGGCAAAGTATCCAATCTTCCCTCCCTTGGCGGGAATGGTTGTAGGAGCCCGATTTGCAGTTAAGCTTTTTCTGCGGAGCGCTTCCAGTAAGGCCTGGCTTTCCTTACTGAACCTGTCCCAGGTGAGTTCCATGGGCTGCGATTTTCCGTCCAGAGTAATAGTTACCCCAGTATCATCAGCATCAATGAAGTTGGCAGAAATGGTAACACCCTCTGTGTTTTTAAATTGGTGAACTTTATCCAGGTCCTGCTCGGATACGGAGGGCACCTTCATTTTCTTGCGGGCCAGAACAAAGGCCTGGGCTTTTTTCTTTTTTTCCTCGTTTAAAACTTTCAGCTTATTTCCAAGCCCGATTGCCTGCTTAGAAAGGTTATCCACATGGATTTGAACATCCTGCCCCGATTTCGTGAGTAGGGAAATTTCATCATTTTCAAATTCGACAAATTTGGCCAATAAGGTTCGTCCATCGGCACTCAGCCAAACATGTTCATCGTTTAGGTCGACAGGCCCACTGGGATCCGTGGCCTTAAGTTCCGGAGTTGTGCCGGTTGGTCGGGGTTGAGGAGTATCTTGACTTTGGGGAGCTAGTGAACCGCTCAGTTTGCGGGCGAGGTTTTTCGATTCTTGGCTAAGGGTGGCTAGCGATAACTCGAAGGGCTGACCGTTCCACAATAATTTAACCGTTGAGCTGGTTGCTTCAATAAATTCGGCTTGGATGACTCTGCCCTGCAGGTCCTTCCAAGGGTGTAGGTCTTTGGGGGGAGGTGGCGAGGTGTTACTGTCCAATTCAGCTTTTAATTTTAAGGCGAGTGCTTTGGAGAATGCACTGAGAGAATCCAAGGGCAGGTCGAGTTCCTGTCCATCTATGGAAATCGTTACTGAATCCGCGGTGCTGCGAACAAAAGCGGCTTCAATTTTTTGTCCGTTTACATCTGTCCAAATATAGGTCTTGGCGGACAGGAAAGATAGGGGAAGTAAAAGAGCAACCCCCAATAAGCAATAGGGTAGAGGAAACATGTAAATTATTACTTGTAGCGTAGGCGAATTTGTCAACCCAAGGAAACCACGAATCAAAAACAATCCTTTAAATTTTTCAGCGAGATTTTCGCACAGCCTTCTTCATCCGGGAAATAATCAAAGGCTTCCACGGATACCCATCCGTTGTAGTTTACTTCCTTAAGGGTACGGGCAACCTCGGTGAAGTTGGTCTCTCCTTGGCCCGGGCCCCGCAGGTTGGAGTCGTTGGCATGAAAGTGTATACAGTCCTCATAAAATTCATGAATGGCAGGGCACACCCCATCGGGTTCCGCAGTCATCGCTTTGACATCCAGATGGAGTCCGCAAGCGGGGTGATTGACTGCCTGTACAAAATCTCTGCCCTGAGCACAGGAGCATAAAAAGTCGGTTTCCACCCGGGCGAGCGGTTCAATCGCGAAGGCAACTCCAAGGTCTTCAATTTCATGGCACACCGCTTTCATCAGATTTACCGCCCGGTCAAAAGCCTGCTCATAAGTGGTATTGGGAAGGAGGTTTCGCTGCTGCGGGCTGCCCAGAACCAGGATGGTACCGTTCATTCTGGCGGTAAGTTGGGCCAGGTTTATGAGATACTCCCGGGTGACTTCCAAAATATCCGGGTCACTGTGAGTAAGGTGCAGGCCCTCGGTTTCCGCCATTAACCAATGCAGTCCCACCACTTCCAGTCCTGCTTTTTCGGCGGCAGTACGGCAACGCTCGGCATCGGATTGGCTCAACTCCCTCGGGTTTGCTTGTAAGGTAAAAGGGGCGACTTCCACGCCCTCATATCCGATATCAGCAATTTTCTGAAAGGCATCCTCCAGGGGAAGATTGCGAAAGATTTCATTACACAGTGCAAATTTCATTATTTCAAAATAAAAGGCAGGTTTATTTCCTCGAGGTGAGATAATCTTCGGGGTAGCCCGGATGCTTAGGCATGATCGAGGTGGGGAGTGCAGGTGTCTTGGCATACTGAGCAAACCTTTCCTCAATTTTGGCAGCCTCATGGTTGTCATAAGAGTGAAAGATGATTTGATAACGGAATCCGAGAGACTGACCTTTGGGGATGGTCCTTCCCCCATCTCCCTGGATTTTTTCCGGGGCAAATGGATTGGCGGAGATCAGGCCATAGTCCCGTGCGTGCCACCAGGCTTTTTCATTTCCTTTGGATGGGTTGCTGGGATGGCTAAGGAAAGCAATGCCCGCGGGTTTGTCCTCAACCGTGCCAAAGTAATGCACCCAGTCTGCCCGTTTCCCCCAGACTGCCTTGGCTTGGTCTCCCCCGCTGTTGATGGCATGCCCAAACACTTTGTGAACTCCATGCTTTGGGCTGGGGTTGAGTCGGAGATCGGTATGGGTGCGGATGGCAAACACCCCATCCTTGTAGGGATCAATTTGCACCGGTCCATTGGTGGCGTGGAGAAAAAATTCAAGATCTATGGTGCGTGAACTTGCATCTCCAAAAAAAGAGAGGGTGCGGGTATCAGCTGCCACGGTTTTTCCCTGCTTATTTTTCCATGCGTTCAGAGTTTTGATTAAGGCACGGTCTTTGCCAGAACGGGTCTCGATCAATCTCCTTTGCTCGATCGTTCCGGTGTTTGGCTTATCTATATGCCAGAAATTTGCTCCGCTTATCCGTTCATGGCCAAAGAAGATTCCCTGATGGTGAATATGGTCGTGAGCTTCGCCGGGAGTGTCTTTTTTGAGGGGCCAGTCACGAAGCATCTTCTGGCCACCCGGTCCGGTTACCTGCCAAATAATTGGTTTATTGGAGGAACTATTATCGTAGGTGGCGAAAGGTGTTCCTCCTAGGCTTACCTCGAGCCCCCTTTCAGTTTTTGAGATCGTGGCAGTATATTCACTGGGCGGTCTCCTCAATCGTTGTACGGTATATTGTACAAAAGGGCTTTTCATTTCTGAGCCATGGGTTGATTTTACCGAAAAGGTTAATTCGTAGATTCTACCGGGAGCCAGGTTTTCAACCGCAATTCCCCAGGTTGGGTTGTCGGAGTCATCCAATTTCTCAATCCCAAGGATTTTGTGGCTTTTCTGATCCAATTCTCCGGAGCCGTACTTGTATCCGTATTCAAAGCGGTAGCTGCGGGCTTTTATATTTTCAGCAAGCTTGTCAGCTTGGGCAACCGGTTCGGTAAAGCTGAGATTAAATCCATCGAGGGTGAGTGAGCACGAATTTACATGAAAAGGTGCCTTTCCGTTGTAGGTGATCCGCTGGATTCCTTCATCGGGACGCTGCCAGCCACGGGTGGTGGATCCGTAGTAGATCGATTTACCATCAGGGGAGGGGGCGATGCGCACGCCACCAGCTCGAAGATTGGCATTTTCATAAAAGAGTGCGGCGGCACCCTGCCAGGCACTGTCCACTTCCTCCGGCATCAGACGAACGATCCGTCTCCCGTTTTCATCGGGTACCAGCATCTGCCCTTGAAAGGGACCAAATTCATTTGACTCTATCACCGTCGGTTCCCCGGGGGAATGAATCAAATTACGGGGCAGTTCCATAGCCGGTTTGTCATAGAGTTCGTCCAGTAGTTTGCGCGGATAGAATAAGGGCATTCCAAACGGCTCATAGCGTTCGTCCCAGACCAGGCTGGAGGGATGTCCATGGAAGCCGTCCCTCTTTACGCGATAGATGGGAGATCCGCCCCGCCAGTCCCCCTGGTTGTCCCCACACCAGAGGTTTCCGTTTTCGTCCCGGGTAATTCCGTTGTGCATCCGGAATCCATTGGCGTAGGGGGT
>CALKMX010000071.1 GCA_938091675.1 uncultured Opitutales bacterium | reverse complement strand
AGCTTATCAAAATATTTGAGCACATCACCCAATTGTTTTTGATAGGTCGATTTTTCCTCATCGCTCAGTTCGATTCGGGCCAGGTTGGCCACATAATCAATATCCATGGGTGTTTCTTCGCTCATGCTGAAAAAGGGTTTAACTTCGTAATTCGTACCCGGTTTGCTCCTGAATCACAGAAATGACCCCTTCAAATGCCTCATTCAATTCCTTCTCGCCGAGGGTACGGTCGGGTGCCCGGAAACGCAGGGTCAGGGCGAGGCTCTTTTTTCCTTCTGGCAATCCCTTGCCGGAGAACAGGTCGAAGATTTGCACGGGATCGACCGCAAATTTATCCTTGCCCACGCCGATGGCGATCTCCTCCACCTTTGTCCGGACATTTTCGGCAGGTTCAGAGGAATCCACCACCAGGGCAAGATCCTTGATGGCAGGAGGGAAGGAGGAAAAGGGTGAAAAAGTTGCCGGTTTCTTTCTCTTACTGAGCAGGATGGGGTCGATAAGGATTTCGGCGGCAAGGATGGGCCCTTTGGCTTCCTTGGCTTTGCTCAGGGAGAGGGAAATAATCCCCGCATTGATTTCCAGTTTGTTTTTATGGGCATCTCCCAGACGGGCGGAATATCCTTCCTGCCAGGTAGCATCTTCGGCAATGGTGGTCCACAACCCTTTGGGTAGGGAAAGTCCGGTTGCCTCAATCAACGCATTCACCTGATTTTTCAGGGCAAAGAAATCAAGGGCAGGTTCATCCTGCCAGGTACGGTCATTGGACTGGGGGAATGCGGCCAGGGCCACACTGATCCACTCCACATTGCCCCGTGGTCCTGGACGGAATATCCGGCCAGTCTCGCACACCCGGGTCAGGTCATTCAAATTTTTCTGGTTATGGGCGAGAGCATCCGTCAGTCCGGGGAGCAGGGATGGTCGGATGTGGGTATGATCTGCGGTCAAGGGATTGGCCAGGGCCAGTTCATCGGTGTTGAGATGAGCAAACCACGATTCCACCTCCCCAGCGGAACGCAGGCTGTAGTGACAGCACTCCTGGTATCCCTGACCCAGCAAATGGTCCACCGCCGACTGGCAGAAATCATAAGATAAATCATTTTCCCGGTCATTGGCTGGAAAAAGAAGCTGGCTACCGGTCAGATCATCGGTTCCACGCAATCGCAAATATTCCTCCACCAGATCAATCGGACGCTCCACTTCAGAGCGGAAGGAAGGCACGGTCACTTCCCATGGGCCTTTACCGGTTACGGAAAATCCCAGCCGTTTCCAGATCTCAACCAATTCATCCTGAAGCACGGAAAATCCACAGGTTTGCTCGACAAAGGAATGTTCGATGGAAATGGTTCTGTCTCCCCGGGGAGTAGAACCAATGGATACATAAGTAGGAGCCAATTCACCACCGGCAGTCTGGATAATCAGATCAATTGCCCGGCGGGCGGCATATTCCACCCCCGCCGGATCCACATCGCGGGAAAACCGTTGGGAACTGTCGCTGTGCAGGCCAAGCCTACGGGCGGTTGAGCGTACGGACCCTGGGCGGAACCAGGCAGACTCCAGCACCAGATCGGTGGTGGAGTCATCCACTTCCGCATCCACACTGCCCATCACTCCGGCAACTACCAGCGGGCGTTCCGCATCGGCGATTACCAGCATGTCGGGCTGCAAGGTTCTCTTCACCTCATCCAGGGTGGTGATAGATTCATTCTCCGTAGCATTCCGCACGATAATGGATGGTCCTTTAATCTTTTTGGCATCAAAGGCATGCAGGGGTTGTCCGGTTTCGAGCAATACATAATTGGTCACATCGACCACATTGTTGATCGGGCGCAGTCCCACTGCCTGCAGACGCTTTTGCATCCACTCCGGGCTCGGTCCGATCTTTACTCCGCGGATGGTCCACAGGGTATAGTAGGGGCAGGCATCGTCATCCAGCCTGACTTCATTGATCAGACAGTTATCATCCGCCTGATCCACCATCTGGGCTTTTGCCTGGGTTGCGGGAATGTTTAAATTCTTTTGGTAGCGGCCGGCAATTTCCCGGGCCACTCCGATATGACTGAGACAATCTCCCCGGTTGGCAGTGATTTCCAGCTCCAGTATCCGGTCGGCAGAAACTGCTTCTTCAATCGGGGTACCAATAGCGGGGGAATTGGAAAGAATCATTAATCCCCGGTCATCATCCCCCAGTTGTAATTCCTTGGCACTGCACATCATTCCCTCGGAGGGCACACCACGCAGTTTGGACTTTTTGATTTTAAATCCCCCGGGCAGTTTGGCCCCGGGCAGGGCAACCGGCACCCGGTCACCCACCTGGAAATTGGTCGCACCACAAACAATGTTCGCTGGCTCTTCCGTACCCACATTTACCTGGCATACGCTCAAGCGGTCGGCTTCGGGATGGGGTTGCTTATCCAGCACCTCGCCCACCACCACATGGTCGAGCGATGGGGCGTCCGAGCCCTCGGCTTCTTCCACTTCCAGTCCAAGCATGGGCAAGACATCTACCAATTCACCCGCATCCGCCGGCAAATCGACATATTCCTTTAACCATTCCAGACTTATCTTCATACCGGTCCGGTAAACTGGGAGAGAAAACGCTGATCGTTTTGGTAGAAATGACGGATATCATCAATCCCGTGCAGAATCATGGTGATCCGCTCGATTCCCACGCCAAAAGCAAACCCTCCCCATTCCTTGGGATCCAGGTTCACTAATTTCAAAACTTCCGGATCGACCAGTCCGCACCCCATGATCTCAATCCATTTGTCACTGAGTTTGCCTAAGTTGGGGGCTTTCAGGTCCACCTCAAAACTGGGTTCGGTAAAAGGGAAGAAACTGGGGCGCAGGCGCGTCTGTACCTTGTTGCCAAAAGTTTCCCGGAGGAAATGATCGAGCACGCCCTTCAAATCGAGCAGGGTGACCTTTCGGTCGATACACAGACCCTCGATCTGGTGAAAATTTGCCGAATGGGTGGCGTCCACTGTATCGCGACGGAAACAACGCCCGGGAGCAATCACCCGCAGGGGTGGTTTTTCCCGCAACATCGTACGAATCTGTACCGATGAGGTATGGGTGCGCAAAAGGTGTGCCTCTTTTGCTTTCTTGGAAACATTTGCCCACTTGGATTCAGGAGAGAAAAACAAGGTGTCCTGGGCATCCCGGGCAGGATGATCCTCAGGGGTATTGAGGGCATCGAAGCAAAACCATTCGGTTTCCACCTCGGTTGCCTCGGTCACGGTAAATCCCAGTTTGCGGAAGATGGAGACCACTTTCCGGCGGGTGGCGGAGAGAGGATGTAATGATCCGGAACGGTTGGGGACGGCGGGCAGGGTAGGATCGTAAGGTACTCCAAGGGCGGCAAGGTCTGCCTGTTGCTCGATTTTGGAGAGAGAACCGACAAAGAGGGATTCGATTTGCTTCTTTGCCTGGTTGAGGGCCTGTCCGAAAGCCGGTTTTTCTTCCCTGGGTAACTGACCAATTAATTTGGAGGCCTGGGTCAGGGAGCCCTTGGGACCGAGAATGGCAGCCTTAGCCTGATCCCAGTCTGAACGGCTGGAAATAGAAGCCTGACTTGCCTCCGCTTGGGCGACAATGGCTTGGAGATCGTTCTCCACGCCAGATCCGGAAAACGAGCGAGCCCTTAGGCCGCAAGTGCGGTTTTAGCCTTATCCACCAGCTCCTTAAACGAAGCCGGTTCGTGGATTGCCAGTTCGGAGAGTATTTTACGGTTCAAATCAATGTTTGCTTTGGTCAAACCGTGCATAAATTCTCCATAACGAAGACCTTCTTCCCGGCAAGCAGCATTGATACGAACAATCCAAAGCTGGCGAAATTCAGTACGGCGTTTGCGGCGGTGGGCATAAGCATAGGCTTCACCACGGTCAACCGCGTCTTTGGCGTAGCGAAAAAGACGGGATTTATTACCGAAATACCCGCGGGCTTTCTTTAAAACTTTTTTACGGCGTTTGCGAGTGGCGGGAACGTTGCGTGCGCGTGGCATGACTGATGGTCTCCTGTACGGTTATTCTGGTTAAAAACTAGCTAGAAAGAGCATTGATCACACGCTTGGCCATTCCGTCAGCAAGGGCATGGTCCTGACGACCGGCTTGTCCTTGTTTGTTGGACTTTTTACGGCGCAAGTGACGTTGTCCGGGTTTACGGTGGGTGACTTTGCCGGTTCCGGTGACCTTAAATCGTTTGGCGATTCCTTTGTGCGTCTTTCTCATGATGAAAATTTTGGGAAAAGGAAGATTAATAGCGATTTAACACCGCACGATCAAGCGAAATGAGTGTCTATCCGTCGTAAATTAGAAGGCCGAGATAACTTTCGTAGGCAAACCAACAGGCAAAGAACAAAAATACGGCCCAAAGGATGAATTTGAAGATTAATTTTCTAAGCCAGTAAGATTGGTGAGAATTTGCCCCGTCATCCCCAAAATCATGAAAATAATGAAAGATATCACGATCCATTGATCGCCCGGGAATTTTTCGATAAGTTCTTCCGAAATTTCTTCGTTTTCGCCAGTAAAGCAGACGGAATAATCGGTGTAACATCTGGGTTCAGGGCTCGAGGTATCTTTTTCCGCTGGCTTCGGAGAAATCGAGCCTCGAAATGGTGGCCATATTTTCTCTCAGAGCCCAAAGATCCGATCCAACCTGAATTTTGGCATTGTCCAACCACTCCGTTTGGTAGGTAAGTTGGTAACTTTTTCCATCTTCAGTCAGGTTAAATAAACTGTTGAGCTTTAATGAATTGGCAAAAGTTAGAATTGGGTCGTCCTTTCCGTCGTAACTTGGGGGGTAATTGAGGTTGTGCACGGTCAGTCCATCCGGAACGGGAAGCGTGGCTAAAGTTTGGGCATATTTTGCCGCCGATTCTGCGGCCGCATCAAGTACTTTGGCCATTTCCCCATTCACTTTTCCACCGCTTTCCCGGATTTGGTCAAATTCCTCGTTGGGCAGAGCCAGGCTTACGGCCATTGCCCGGAGACCGAGCAAGGCACCCTCCATCGCCCCGCCCACCGTGCCGGATGAAAGGATCATGGGCATGGTAACATTGTACCCCAGATTAATTCCGCTGATAACCAAATCGGGCTCGCGGTCCAGCAAGTTGCCCACTGCCAGGTTTACACAGTCCGCCGGGGTTCCGTTCAGTGAGTATGCCACTTTCCCGGGATACTTTTTTACCTTCTTGGGAGTTAAAGTCTGATGCCTGGTAATGGCATGCCCAATCCAGCTGCGTTCGCCGTCTGGTGCACAGGTAAAAACCTCACATTCTTTGCTTAATGCCTCAACCAGACGAATCAGAAAGTTGGAGTTTATCCCGTCATCATTGGTCGCAAGAATAAGTGGTTTACTTTTTTCAGTCATGAATATCTCTACCTCCTTAGCGAATTCACCTGGATCGGGCAACTGGAAGATTGGGCAAATGCTTTAATTTTTCCCATAAAAAAAGCGGGCACCCAATCAAGGATGCCCGCTTGGGGGAAGTTTAGAAGCTTTGGAGTGTAAAGCTTTGGCTTAGGAAGCAACAGGCTCAGCTGCTTTCTCAGTTTCTTCCTCGGATCCCTCGGTGGAGGGTGCGGGAGATTCTGCATCTTCAGCTGGTTTGCTTTCTTCCATGGCGGCACGACGGCTCAGTTTTACCCGTCCCTTGTCGTCGATACCGATACACTTGACGATGATTTCATCTCCAAGTTTGCAAATATCTTCGGTCTTGTTCACCCGGAAGTCTGCGAGCTCAGAAATGTGGCAAAGTCCTTCCTTGCCTGGCAAACATTCCACGAATGCGCCGAATTCCTTCACTCCGCGAACAATACCACGGTAGATCTTGCCTGCCTCGATCTCTCCGGTCATCAGTTCGATCTCATCGAGGGCACGTTGCATCGCTTCCGAATTGGTTGCATAAATGCGTACTTTTCCGCTGTTGTCCTCGTCGATATCGATATTGGCTCCGGTTACTTCGGTGATCCGGCGGATATTTTTTCCTCCTGGACCGATCAAGGCACCGATTTTCTCGGGGTCAATCTTTACGGTCTCGATCCGTGGGGCATGCTCGCGCAATTCCTTACGGTGGGAAGGCAGGGAAGCTTCCATCACATCAAGAATCTTCATTCTTGCTGCGGTTACCTGCTTCACTGCTTCCTTGGCGATATCAAAAGGAAGGCCCTGGATTTTAAGATCCAACTGGAATCCGGTCACGCCCTGGCGGGTGCCGCATACCTTGAAGTCCATATCTCCAAAATGGTCTTCCGCACCGATGATATCGGTTAGGACCACATGCTTGGAAATATTGCCGTTTTCATCATGCTCCGAAACCAATCCGGTGGAAATACCGGCAACATGTCCGCTGAGGGGCACACCGGCATCCATCAATGCGAGCGATCCGCCACAGACACTGGCCATGGAGGTCGATCCATTGGAGGACATGATTTCCGAAACCACGCGAATGGCGTAGGGGAATTCGTCTTCGGGTGGGAGTACTGGAAGCACGGAACGCTCGGCGAGGGCACCATGTCCAATTTCGCGGCGTCCGGTAAATCCAAAACGGCCAGCTTCCCCAACGGAGAACGGAGGGAAGTTGTAGTGAAGGATGAAGGACTTGGAGGTAGGCCCACCGGTCAATCCGTCGAGGTCCTGCACATCCCGGCTGGTTCCAAGGGTGGAAAGCACGAGAGACTGGGTCTCACCACGGGTAAAGATCGCGGAACCATGAACGCGGGGAAGCACGCCGGTTTCACAGGTAATTTCACGCAAATCATCGGGTCCACGGCCATCGGCACGCTTTCCTTTGCCCAGGATATTGTCGCGGTAGACTTCTTCCTGGATCACTTCGAAAGCCATCTTTACATGGTCGGGGTCATAATCGTCTCCGAATTTTTCCTCACATGCTTTGTCTGCTTCTACCTTGACCGCATCTACGGCCACCTGGCGCTCCTGTTTGGAATCGGCAAAAATGGCATCTTCCATCCGGTTGCCAGTGATTTCACGGCAAAGGGCGAGCACATCGTCAGGCACTTTTACCAATTCAAATTCCTTCTTTTGCTTTCCACAAAGAGCAGCGAGTTCACGCTGGGCAGCGATGATCTCCTGAATCGCTTCATGGGCATATTCCAGAGCTTCCACAAAACGATCCTCGGGGATTTGGTCCGCAGATCCTTCGATCATCATCATTTCCTTCTCGTTTCCAACATAGATCAGATCGAGGGTGGAGTCGTACATCTGTTCATTGGTTGGATTGACCACGAACTCGCCGTCAATCTGGCCAAGGCGCACACATCCAATGGGTCCATTCCAGGGAACATCAGAAATCATCAGGGCAGCGGATGCACCATTTACCATGAGGATATCTCCCTCATTTTCCAGGTCGGTGGAAAGTAAGTATCCAATGACCTGTACCTCGTTAAGGAATCCCTTGGGAAAGAGTGGGCGTAAGGGACGGTCGCACAAGCGGGAGGTAAGAACTTCCTTCTCGGTTGGTTTTCCTTCACGCTTGAAGTAGCCACCGGGAAAACGTCCGGCAGCGGTGAATTTTTCGCGGTAGTCCACGGTCAGGGGGAAAAAGTCCTGTCCTGGTCGCAGGGTGGCGGCAGCGGTTGCGGATACAAATACGCTGGTTTCTCCCTGGCTGATAGT
Source organism: uncultured Opitutales bacterium (assembly GCA_938091675.1). Classification (GTDB taxonomy): domain Bacteria; phylum Verrucomicrobiota; class Verrucomicrobiia; order Opitutales; family Seribacteraceae; genus Chordibacter. The sequence continues at coordinate 1,599 of CALKMX010000071.1, read as the reverse complement.
TACGGCTCCGCCGGCCAGTCCGGCAAGCGTGCCGGAAGAGATTTGAATGCCGAGCTTCTCGGCGGTTACATTATGCTTCTGTTTCATTTTCGTACGATTGGTTGTAGTATTTTGATCTTCTGCTTCATCCATTAACCGGACCGGATTGTCCGGGAAATGCCCCAAGGCTCATTTTATTGATGCACGGCAAAGCCATACCAATTCCATGATCATGGGAAAAAGACTCGGGCCACGCGTGGCTGCGAGTTTGATAAATTGTATACAAGGATGGGAAAAGGGAACCAACTTAGCGGCGCAAGCCGAGTTTCTCGACAATTGTCTGATAGCGCTTCAGTTCGTTCTTTTTCAAGTAATCCAGTAATTTTCTCCTGCGGGCTGCCATCATCAGCAGGCCTCGGCGGGAGTGAAAGTCCTTGCGGTGGGTTTTTAAATGTTCCGTAAGGTGGGAGATACGGGCGGTAAGCAGGGCGATTTGCACCTCGCTGGACCCGGTGTCCTTATCGTGGGAACGATTATCTTCTATGATATTTTGTTTATTTACTTGTTCTGACATTTTCTGATTTTAATTACACGACCCGATGGATTGACGGGTGCCAATCCGCGCCACAGGGTAAGCCGCAACGCCGTTTTCGTCTCGCTTTCCAATTGTTTAAGATCGGATTGCCAGCATGGTCGAGGGAACAACTCCAAGGAGTGACTCCTAACGATGAGGAAAGAATTCTGCCTTTTTTTCTCCAATTTACAAGCACGAAAGCCGTTCCGCGCTTGCCTCCTTGCCCGTCCGTCCCAACATCTTTCCCATTTCCATGTCTTCCATTCTCTATTTCGCCTATGGTTCCAACATGAACCTCGATCAAATGGCCATGCGTTGTCCCGGAGCCGAGCTTGGCCCGGTCGCCCGTCTACACGGATGGAAATACTTTATCAATGGGGATGGTTATGCCGGGATTGAGCAAGCCGAAAATGCTGAGGTGCTGGGCTGCTTGTGGGCCTTGCAGGAGAAACACTGGCGTGCCCTCGATCATTACGAAGGGGTGGCGGGTGGCTATTACGAGCGGGTCGAGTTGCTGGTAGAGCAACTGTCAGACGCCGCATCCGTTCTCTGCTGGGTCTATTTATCCTGCAATTATCAGTATGGTGTTCCTACGCCCCGTTACCAACAGGCCGTGGTCGATGGTGCCCGGCAGGTTAAGCTTCCTAGCGATTATGTGCCCGTGCTTGAAAGCTGGGCAAACGGATGTCCTGAATGATGAGCGACTCTTTGCCTAGCTGGTCCTTCTTCGTTGATACCGGGGGCACCTTTACCGACTGCCTCGCACTTGACCCCAATGGGAAGATTCACCGGGCCAAGGTACTTTCCCGTGGTAGTTTGTCCACCCGGATCGCGTCCTTTGAATCAGCCAACTGCCTGAAATTCGAAGCCTCTCCCGACTGGCCGGACGGTTTCCCGATTGGGTTTCGTTTGGTTGGGAAGGATATGGAGTGTCGGGTTTCAGGATGGAATAAGAGTGAATCATTGCTTCATTTCAAGGATGGTTTGCCTAGCGGGTTACAGGTGGGTGATGCGATCGAGCTTTTATCGGGCGAGGAGGCACCGGT